>NZ_JBHYDW010000148.1:0-10321 GCF_051860475.1 Elioraea sp.
CCCCCCCCCCCCCCCCCCCCCCCCCCCCACCAAACAAGCCATGGGGGGAAGGGCCTGAGGCCCGTCCCCCCAAACCCCCCATCCCCATGACCTTAAGCCTGCGAGACGAACTTGACGTTCAGGTATGCCTCCAGCCCCTCGATGCCCCCCTCGCTGCCATGGCCCGAGTCCTTGATGCCACCGAACGGCGTCTCCGGCGTGGACACCGTCAGGCTGTTCACCCCCACCATGCCCCACTGCAACGCATCGGCGATTGCGGTCGCGCGCTTCTCGTCGCTCGTGAAGGCATAGGCCGCCAGACCGTAGGCGACGCCGTTCGCGCGCTCCACCACCTCGTCGAAGTCGCGGAACGGTACGATCGGCGCAAGCGGACCGAACGGCTCCTCGGTCATGATGCGCGCCTCGGCCGGCACGTCCGCCAGCACCGTCGGCTTGTAGAAGAAGCCCTGGTTCGCCGGCCGCTCGCCGCCGGTCTTCACCACCGCCCCCTTGGCCTTCGCATCCGAGACGAACATGTCCATCGCCTCGAGCCGGCGCGCGTTCGCCATCGGCCCCATCTGCGTCGACGCGTCGAGACCGTCGCCGAGCTTCAGCCCGGACGCGACCTCGGTGAAGGTGTCGACGAACTGCTTGTACTTGCTCTCGTGCACGAAGAACCGCGTGGGCGAGATGCAGACCTGGCCGGCATTGCGGTACTTGCCGCCAGCGGCGATCTTGGCCACCGACGCCGCATCGACATCATCGAACACGATCACCGGCGCATGGCCGCCGAGCTCCATCGTGGTGCGCTTCATCCCGTCGGCCGCGAGCTTCATGAGCTGCTTGCCCACCGCGGTCGAGCCGGTGAAGGAGATCTTCCGCACCTTCGGATGCGCGATCAGGTAGGACGACACCTCCGCCGGCACGCCGAACACGATGTTCAAGGCACCCTCGGGCAGCCCGGCCTCCTGCAGGCAGCGCGCGATCTCGATCGCGGTGCCGGGCGTCTCCTCGGACGGCTTGAGGATGATCGAGCAGCCGGCCGCGAGCGCACCGGCGATCTTGCGCATCGGCGTGAGCGCGGGGAAGTTCCACGGCGTGAACGCGGCGACGATGCCGACCGGCTCCTTGATCACCATCTGGCGCATGCCGGGCATCCGGCCCGGAATGATCCGGCCATAGGCGCGGCGGCCCTCCTCGGCGTACCAGTCGAGGATGTCGGCGGAGGTCACCACCTCGATCTTCGCCTCGGCGACGATCTTGCCCTGCTCGAGCGTCAGGATCTTCGCGATCGCCTCGGCGCGGCCGCGCATGATGTCGGCGCCCTTGCGCAGGATGCGGTAGCGGTCAAAGGCGCTCATCGCCTTCCAGGCATTGAAGCCCTTCTCGGCGGCGCCGACCGCGGCTTCGAGGTCGGACTTCGCGGCGTGCGGCAGCTCCGCCAGCGTCTGCTCGGTCGCGGGGTTGACCACCGGCTCGCCCTTGCCGGAGGAGCCGCGGGTGAACTTGCCGTCGATCAGCATTTCCAGTGTGGCGTACATCGGCATCTCCTCCGGGGGATCGGTCGTGTGGCGCGGATCATCGTCCGGCGCCGCGCTGGGTCAAGGGCGCGTCAATCGAGCCTGAACCCCTTGCCGCGCACGAAGGCGCCGAAATCCGGCCGCTGCGGCGTCGCGTATTGCCGCGCCTTGTCCTCGCTCCAGCCATAGGTCGCGGCGGTGCCGAACCGCTCGACGTCGCGCTGCTGGTGCGGCCGGATCGCCTCGCGCCGCGCGTCATAGGCGGCGATCGCCTGATCGAGCCCGGACTCGTCGTAGCGATCGGTGTGCACGGTCACCGAGAGCGGCAGGCGCGGCGAGACGGGTGCGGTGCCGTCCGGCCAGCCCATGCCCAGTCCCGCCACCGGGAACACGTGGTCGGGCAGGGCGAGCAGGCGCGAGACCTCGGCCGCATGGTCACGGATCGCGCTGATCGGGCAGGTCGCGAGCCCGACCGACTCCGCGGCCAGCACGAACGCCGAGAGCACGATCGCCGCATCGACCGAGGCGTTGAAGAACGGGTCGAAATGGTCGTTGGCGAAGGGATGGCCGCGCAGGTCGTGCAGGCGCCGCTGGCGGCGGTTGTTGCCGCAGAACACCAGCAGCACCGGCGCCTTGGCGACCCAAGGATTGCCCGGCAGCAGCGCCTCGATCGACTGCCGCAGCGGACGGTCCTGCACGATCACGATGTCGGCCTGCTGGAGGTCGGACTTGGTCGGCGCCGAAAGCGCGCAGGCGGCGAGCGTGCGCACCAGCCGCGGATCGACCGGATCGGGCCGGTAGCGCCGGTTCGAGGCGCGGGTGGCCAGCCGCAGCAGGGCCTCGCACGGCACCTCCTCCGGCACCTCCACGCGCTCGCCGAAGCGGTGTTCCAGGGCCTCGGCCAGCGCGCGTGCCTCGGTGATCTCGCTGCTCATGACGGTCCTCCGTTCGCGGTCCGCGATGGTGCCCGGAGTGCCCACCGAGACAAGCCCTCCAGGGCGCCGGGCCGCCGCACAGTCCCGTCGAAACACGGCAGCACGGCCCTCCGGTCGCCATGTTTCTGCCACCAAATACAACCATCGCGAGAAATCTGACGCGTTTGTGAAAAGAAAGACTTCCTTAACCCCATGTCTCGGCCGTCGTCGCGCGTTAATGCCAGACGATGATTGGAACGCGACGATCGACTGTGCCCGCCTTGCTCGTGTCTTGCCTTTTCCTTGCAGTACCATCGCATGTACACGGGCAGGCCGAGGATCGGGGGGACCTGGCGGCGCGCTGCATGGCCGCGGCCCGCACGGCCGAGGCGGTCGCCGGCCTGCCGGACGGGCTGCTGGTCTCGGTCGCGGTGGTCGAGAGCGCGCTGCATCCCTACGCCGTGGGCAGCGAGCGCGACGCCCGCTATGCCCGCTCGCCTGCCCAGGCCAAGCAGGCGGCGCGCGCGATGGCGCCGGGCGCGCGCAGCGTCTCCGGCGGCTGCTTCCAGGTGAATATCGGCGTGCACGCGCGCGACGGCGCGGCCTGGGTGTTCGACCCCGCCGAGAGCGCCGGCTTCGCCGCACGGCTGCTGACCGAGCTGCACGCGCGCCACGGCGGCTGGGCGGCGGCGCTCGCGGCGTACAACGGCGCGTCGCCCGGCGGCAGTGTCGGTCGGGCCTATGCGTGCCGCGTGCGCGCCGCACTGGCCGAGGCCGCGCCCGCCTCGCTGCCGGCGATCCGTCTCGACGCCTGCCCCGCCGGCGCGACCCGGGCGATCCGCGCCAAGGCCGCGACGCTGCTCGCCATGGCCGGGGCGGACGATGACCAGCTCGCCGAGGCAGAGGCGCGTTAGGGCGTCGGAATCGCGCGCAGCACGCTCTGGCGGTTCGCCGCCATCGCCGCCCAGGCGCGCCGCAGATCGCCGTCGAACTCGCGGATGATGGTGCGGTTGGGACAGATCAGCCGCACCAGCGCCGAGGCCGCCATCTCGCTCCGGACCAGCGACCGCTGCAGCTTGTCGTGCAGCACGAGCCGTTCGCGCGGGCGCTCCTCCGGACCCATGAATGCGAGCTCGTCCATCACGGATTTCGCGTCCGTCACGCTGCCGATCAGCACCGACGCCATCGCCCGGCATTCCCAGAGCAGCCGCGCCGCCGCCGCCTCGTCCGCCCGTGCCCCGCCCGAGCACGCCAGCAGGGCCGCCATCACGATCGCCGCGCCCCTGGTCCGGACCCGAATCCTCCCCACCGCCCTGTCCGTCGTCCCCCTCCGCTACTCCGCCGCCAGGGCCGCGCCCTTCTGCGCCGCCTCGGCGGCCTTGATCGCCTCGGCCCGGCGTTCCACCAGCGCGACGATGTGCTCGATCATCGAGGCCCCCTCGATCGTGTGGTCGGTCCGGCCGGCGAGATAGACCATGTGCTTGCCGGCCCCGCCGCCGGTCAGCCCGATATCGGTCAGCAGCGCCTCGCCCGGGCCGTTCACCACGCAGCCGATGATCGAGAGTGTGATCGGCACCTGGATGTGCTCGAGCCGCTGCTCCAGCGCCTCGACCGTGCGGATCACGTCGAAGCCCTGCCGCGCGCAGGACGGGCAGGAGATGATCTTCACCCCGCGGTGGCGCAGGTGCAGCCCCTTCAGGATCTCCCAGCCGACCCGCACCTCCTCCTCCGGCTCGTCGGAGAGGCTGACGCGGATCGTGTCGCCGATCCCGGCCCAGAGCAGGCTACCGATGCCGAGCGCCGACTTCACCGTGCCGCTGCGCCGCGAGCCCGCCTCGGTGATGCCGAGATGCAGCGGGTGGTCGCACGCCTCCGCAAGCTGCTGATAGGCGGCGACGGCGAGGAACACGTCGGACGCCTTCACGCTGATCTTGAAGTCGTGGAAGTCGAGCTCCTGGAGGTGGGCCGCGTGCCAGAGCGCGCTCTCGACCATCGCCTCGGGGTTGGGCTCGCCGTACTTCTCGAGCAGGTGCTTCTCGAGCGAGCCCGCATTCACGCCGATCCGGATCGAGCAGCCGTGATCGCGCGCCGCCTGCACGACCTCACGCACGCGGTCCTTGGAGCCGATGTTGCCCGGGTTGATGCGGAGGCACGCGGCACCCGCCCGCGCCGCCTCGATCGCGCGGCGGTAGTGGAAGTGGATGTCGGCGACGATCGGCACGCCGACCTCCGGCACGATCTCGGCCAGCGCCGCGGTGCTCTCCGCGTCCGGCACCGAGACGCGCACGATGTCGACGCCGGCGATCTCGGCGCGGCGGATCTGCGCGATCGTCGCGGCCACGTCGGTGGTCGGCGTGTTGGTCATGGTCTGCACGGTGATCGGCGCATCGCCGCCGACCGCGACCCTGCCGACATGGATCATCCGGCTCCTGCGCCGGGTGATCTGCTGATACGGGCGGTAGGACATTCGGCACTCTCCCGCGTTGCACGGACTATGGCGATCCCGACGCCGATGCGCCAGTGACGACGCAGGGCTGCGACCCTGCGCCGCGCGCGCCAGGAGCCAGGAGGAACGACCCATGCGCGATTGGACATTGCCCGACATCATGACCTTCGAGGGAAGGACGGTCCGCTACCGTGTCGCGGGCAATGGGCCGCCGATCGTGCTGATGCACGGCACGCCGTTCTCCTCGGTCGTGTGGCGCCGAATCGCGCCTTTGCTGGCAGAGACGCGCCGTGTGTTCTGCTACGACATGCTCGGCTACGGGCAGTCCGAGATGCGGGACGGGGACGACGTCTCGCTCGGCGTGCAGAACCGGCTCTTCGCCGCGCTGCTTTCGCATTGGGGCATCGGCCGGCCCGACGTGGTCGCGCATGATTTCGGCGGCGCGACCGCGCTCCGCGCCCATCTGCTCGATCGCCGCGACTACCGCTCGCTGACGCTGATCGACCCGGTCGCCGTCAGGCCATGGGGCTCGCCGCTGGTGCACCACGTGCGCGACCACCAGGCGGCGTTCGCCGGGATGCCGGCCTACATGCACGAGGCGATCCTGCCCGCCTACCTGCGGAGCGCGATGCAGCAACCGGCGACCGACGCGGTGCTCGCCCCGCTGATCGCCCCCTGGCTGGGCGAGGTCGGGCAGGCGGCGTTCTACCGCCAGATCGCGCAGATGGACCAGCGCTTCACCGACGAGGTCGAGCCGCTCTACGGCGCGATCCGCTGTCCCGCGCAGATCCTGTGGGGCGAGGACGACCAGTGGATTCCGATCGCACAGGGTCGTCGTCTCGCCGCGATGATCTCCGGTGCGCGGTTCATGCCGGTGCCAGACTGCGGCCATCTGATGCAGCACGACGCGCCCGAGGCGATTCTCCACGCGCTCGCGGGATTCCTGCCGTCGGCGTGACCGGCGCGCTCAGCGCCGAGGTGGCAGGGCGGCCAGCCCCGCCCCGGCCAGCATCACCGCGACCCCCGCGACCGCGCGCAGCCGCACCGCCTCGCCCAGGAACAGCCAGCCCATCGACACCGCGACCACGAGTTCGATGCTGCCGACCACCCCGGTGGCCGGGCCGAGCCGCGCCGCGCCGGCCGCGAGCGCAAGGCCCGGCAGGACCATCGTCACGACCCCGAGCGCCAGCATTGCGAACACCGCTGCGACCGTCGGCGGCGGCACCGCGCCGGACAGGATCGCCGCCGGCAGGGCACCGAGGGCACAGCCCAGCGTCACGGTCGCGCTGCGCGTCAGCAACGGCAGCACCGTGAGGGGTCCTGCCAGCATGTTCAGCAGCAGCGCGTAGCCGGCCGGCGCCAGCAGCGCGAGCGCGACCAGCACCACCTGGCCCTGCCCGAGCGTGGCCGGACCGACCACCAGCGCCGCGCCGACCAGCACCAGGGCGGCGCCGCCCAGCAGCACCCTGGATGGCGCGCGCCCGAACACCGCCCAGCCGATCGCCACCGCGAAGGCCGGAAACAGGTAGAAGATCATCGTCCCGGTCGCGACCGGCAGCGCGGCGAGCGCGCGGAACCACATCGCCACGCCGAACCCGAGCCAGAGCCCGGTCGCCAGCGCGAGCGCCGCCGGGCGCGGATGCAGGGGCGCCGCGCGCAGCCCGGGCGAGAGGCCGAGCGCGGCGATCCCGAACCGCGCGACCGTGGCGGTCTCGGGCGCGACCCCGGCGTCGAAGGCCAGCCGCGCAAACAGCGGGATTGTGCCGAACCCCGCCGAGGCCGCCAGCACCAGCGCCGCGCCGAGCGCGCGCTCCCCGGCGCTCAATTGGCGCTGCGCCGCTCGCGCTCGATCGCGCGCCAGCGCGCCACCGCCCGGTTGTGCTCCTCCAGCGTGCGGCTGAACACGTGCCCGCCGCGCCCGTCGGCGACGAAGTAGAACGCATCCGTCGCCTCGGGCCGCACCGCGGCGAGGATCGAGGCGCGCCCGGGCGAGGCGATCGGCGTCGGCGGCAGGCCGCGGTTGCGGTAGGTGTTGTGCGGATGATCGGTGTCCAGATCGGCGCGGCTGATCGGCCGGTCCAGCACGCCGAGCCCGCCGGTCACGGCATAGATCACCGTCGGGTCGGACTGCAGCGGCATCCCCCGCCGCAGCCGGTTGACGAACACGCCCGCCACACGGCCGCGCTCCGCCGCCACGCCGGTCTCGCGCTCGACGATGGAGGCCAGGATCAGCGCCTCGCGCGGGGTGTCGAAGGGCAGGTTGTCGGCCCGCTGCGCCCAGGCCTCGGCGAGCGCGCTGTCCATGCCCTCGCGCATGCGGCGGATCAGCGACTCGCGCGTGTCGCCCCAGGACCAGGCCCAGGTCTCGGGCAGCAGCGAGCCCTCGGGCGGCGGTGTGGCGACCGTGCCGGTGAGCCCCTCGGTCTCGTCCAGCAGGGCGAGGATCTGCGCCACCGTCAGCCCCTCCGGGACGGTGAGGCGGCGCTGCACGGTGCGCCCCGAGCGCAGCGTCTCGATCACGGCGCGCAGCGAGGCGCGCTCGGCGAAGGCGAACTCGCCGGCGCGCAGCGGCCCGGCCTCGGCGGTCGCCCAGGTCGCGATCAGGAAGGCGCGCGCGTTGGCGATCACGCCTGCCTGCTCCAGCCGTTCCGCGATCGTGGCCGTGGCCGCGCCGCGCGGGATCACCACCGCGCGCTCCTCGGCCAGCGGCCCGGGCGCGCCATACTGCGCCACCGCCCAGTGGAACGCGCCATAGGCGCCCGCCGCCAGCACCGCGAGGGCGAGGACGAGGCCGGCGAGCAGGCGGCGCACCCGCCCCCGCCGCGGAGGCGGGGTGTCGGTCATGTCAGTGGGGCTTGCGGAACAGGATCGAGGCGTTGGTGCCGCCGAAGCCGAAGCTGTTCGACAGCGCGACCTCGATCTTCCGGTCCTGCGCAGTGTGCGCGACGCGGTCGATCACGCTCTCCTGGCTCGGCGCGTCCAGGTTCAGCGTCGGCGGGGCGACGTCGTCGCGCACGGCCAGGATCGAGAACACCGCCTCGACCGCACCGGCCGCGCCGAGCAGATGCCCGATCGCGGACTTGGTGGAGCTCATCGCCACCCCGCGCGCCGCGTCGCCGAACAGCCGCTCGACCGCCTGGAGCTCGAGATCGTCGCCGAGCGGCGTCGAGGTGCCGTGCGCATTGATGTAGCCGATCTGGTCGGGGGTGACGCCGCCGTTCTTCAGCGCCGCCTTCATCGCCCGGAACGCGCCGTCATGGCCCTCGGCCGGCGCGGTGATGTGATGGGCGTCGCCCGACATGCCGTAGCCCGCGACCTCGGCGTAGACCGTCGCCCCGCGCTTCTTCGCATGCTCGTACTCCTCGAGCACCAGCACGCCCGCCCCCTCGCCCATCACGAAGCCGTCGCGGTCCTTGTCCCAGGGGCGCGAGGCCCTGGCCGGCGTATCGTTGAAGCCGGTCGAGAGCGCGCGGGAGGCGCAGAACCCGGCGATGCCGAGCGTGCACACGGCGGCCTCGGAGCCGCCGGCGACCATCACGTCGGCGTCGCCGAAGGCGATCAGCCGCGCGGCGTCGCCGATCGCGTGCACCCCCGTGGCGCAGGCCGTCACGACCGAGTGGTTCGGCCCCTTGAACCCGTACTTGATGGAGACGTGGCCGGAGGCGAGGTTGATCAGCGCCGAGGGAATGAAGAACGGCGACAGACGCCGCGCCTTGCCCTCGATCACCTGCTGGGAGGCATCGAAGATCGTCTGCAGCCCGCCGATGCCCGAACCGATCATCACGCCGGTGGCGCAGCGCGCCTCCTCGTCCTCGGGCGTCCAGCCGGAATCCTCGACCGCCTCGGCCGCCGCCACCAGCGCAAGCTGGATGAAGCGGTCCATCTTCCGCTGATCCTTGGCGGGCATCCACTCGTTCAGGTCGAGCGTGCCGTCGGCCTTGGTGCCCTGCGGGATCTGCCCGGCGATCTTGGCCGGCAGGTCGGAGACGTCGAAGGACTGGATCGCGCCGATCCCGGACTCGCCCGCGAGCAGCCGCTTCCACACATGCTCGATGCCGATGCCGAGCGGGGTGACGACTCCCATGCCGGTGACGACGACACGACGCATCCCGGACCTCCTGAACCTGAACAGCAGGCGGAGGCGGCCCTCAGGCCGCCTTCTGCTTGACGATGTAGTCGATCGCGTCCTTCACGGTCGTGATCTTCTCGGCGGCGTCGTCGGGGATCTCGATGCCGAACTTCTCCTCGAACGCCATCACGAGCTCGACCGTGTCGAGGCTGTCCGCGCCCAGGTCGTCGATGAACGAGGCGGTCTCGGTGACCTTGCCCTCCTCGACGCCGAGATGCTCGACGACGATCTCCTTCACCTGCTTCGTGATCTCGGCCGTGTCCGTCATGGGGGTGTCTCGCTCCTTGGATCGTCTGGGGGAACCGGCGCGCCGGTCCGGACGGGGCGCGGCATCGCCCCAAGGATGACGAGTCCCGCCTCCCGCCCGGAAACCGGCGGCGCATACCATCGTTCCGCGGGCTTGGCCAGCGCCGGGCCGCGCGCCGGGCGGGGGTCAGATCATCGCCATCCCGCCGTTCACGTGCAGCACCGCGCCGGTGACCCAGCCGGCCTCGTCGGAGGCGAGATACACAGAAGCGGCGGCGATGTCGGCGGGCACGCCGAGCCGGCCGAGCGGGATGCGGCCGGCGAGCGTCGCCTTCTGCTCGTCCGAGAGCGCGTCGGTCATCGCGGTCGCGATGAATCCCGGCGCGATCACGTTCACGGTGATGCCGCGCGCCCCGACCTCCTGCGCCAGCGCCTTGCTCATGCCGACCAGCCCCGCCTTGGCGGCGGCGTAGTTCGCCTGCCCCGGATTGCCGGTCGCGCCGACGATCGAGCCGATCGAGATGATCCGCCCGGCGCGGCGGCGCAGCATGCCCTTGAGCGCGGCCCGGCTCAGCCGGAACGCGGCCGAGAGGTCGACCGCCAGCACGGTGTCCCAGTCCTCGTCCTTCATGCGCAGCGCGAGGCCGTCGCGGGTCAGCCCGGCGTTGTTCACCAGGATCGCGAGCCCGCCCATGGCGGCCTCGGCAGCGGCGATCAGCGCGTCGGGGGCAGCCGGATCGGCGAGGTTCGCCGGCAGCACATGCGCGCGCTCGCCGAGCTCGGCGGCAAGGGCGTCGAGCGCCTCGCGGCGCGTGCCGGAGAGGCCCACGGTCGCGCCTTGCGCATGCAGCGCACGCGCGATCGCGCCGCCGATGCCCCCCGAGGCGCCGGTCACCAGAGCCTGCTTGCCGTCCAGTCGGAACATGAGGGGTCTCCTTTCCGGGCCCCCTCACCCTGACCCTCTCCCCCTGGCGGGGGAGAGGGAACCCGGTGGCGCCGGCGCGTCCCCTCTCCCGCGTGCGGGAGAGGGCCAGGGTGAGGGCCCCTCAGCGCCGCGACAGCGACGCCGCCTGGGCCGCCAACCCCT
>NZ_JBHYDW010000149.1:0-10217 GCF_051860475.1 Elioraea sp.
AGAGGGAACCCGGTGGAGCCATGCGTCCCATCTTCCCCGACCGGGCAGAAGGCCGGGATGAGGCGACCACGCCGCGCCCCCATCGCCGCATTGGCAACGATCCTGCCGCGGGTCGTTGCGTCTCGGCGTCAGCCGCGCACGACTTTGCCCGCCTTCACCACCTGCCGGCAGGGATTGCCGCCGAGCCAGTAGCAGAGCGCGGCCGGATCGGCGACATTCCACACCACCAGATCGGCGTCGTATCCTTCTGAGATGGCTCCCGTTCGGCGCTCGCGGCCGAGCACGCGCGCCGCGTTGACGGTGAAGCCACGCAGCGCCTCCTCCGGCGTCATGCGGAACATCGTGCAGCCGAGGGCGAGCACCAGCAGTGGCGAGCGCGTCGGCGAGGAGCCAGGATTGCAGTTGGTCGCCAGCGCCATCGCCACGCCCTCGCTGCGGAACGCGTCCACCGGCGGGCGCTTCGTCTCGCGCAGGAACAGCGTGCTGCCCGGCAGCAGCATCGCGACCGTGCCGGCGCGTGCCATCGCCGCGATCCCGGCCGTGTTCGCGTACTCCAGGTGATCGGCCGAGCGCGCGCCGATCAGCGCCAGCGTCATCGCACCGTCCACGTCGCGGTACTGGTCGGTGTGGCCGCGCACCGGCAGGCCGAGCGCCCGCGCCCGGGCGTAGAGCCGCAGCATCGCCTCGTGCGGGATCGCCAGCCCCTCGATGCCGCCGTCGCACATGTCGACGAGCCCGGCCTCGACCGCCTCCGGCAGCACCCGCTCGGCCAGGAAATCGATGAAGGCATGCGGCCGGCCGGCGTATTCCGGTGCGAGCGCGTGCGCGCCCAGGAAGGAGGTGACGACGTCGACCGGCTCGCTCTCGCCCAGCCGCCGCGCGACGCGCAGCATGCGGAGCTCGGTGTCGCGGTCCAAGCCGTAGCCCGACTTGATCTCGACGGTGGTCACGCCCTCCGCCATCAGGCAGCGCAGGCGCGCCCGTGCCGTGGTCAGCAGCGTTTCCTCGTCCGCCTCCCGCGTTGCCCGGACCGTGGCCAGGATGCCGCCGCCGGATGCCGCGAGCTCCTGGCGCGTCGCACCGGCGAGCGCGGCGCGGAACTCGCCGATGCGGTCGCCGCCGAAGACAAGATGCGTATGCGCATCGATCAGCCCCGGCGTGACGAGCGCGCCCGCGCAGTCGTGCACCGCGCGCGCGAGCAGCTCCGGCCGGCCGGGCAGGGCGTCGGTCGGACCGACCCAGGCGATGCGCCCCCCCTCCACCGCGACGGCCCCGCCCGGCACCAGACCGAGCCCATCGCCCCGCATCGTCGCGACGCTCGCCCCGTACCAGATCGAGTCCCACATCCGCCGCTTCTCCCATGCGCGCGATCGTCCAGGCGTGCCGCACGGAGCAGGATGCCGAAGGCGTCAGCCGAGGGCCAGTCGCGGCGGGCGGAGCCGCGTCACGTCAGCGCCGCGGCATACGCGCTCGCAACGACGAGGCAGCAATTGCCGGGCCTCACCCGGCCAGGCTGTCGCCTGCCGTAGAGCAGGCCGTCGGCCTGGTAGGTGACGGTCTCGGGCGGGCGCCGCGGGTCCCAGGTGCAATGGATGCGGCCGGCCGGCTCGCCGGCCCGCACCTCCGTCCCCTTGGCGTGGAACGGCTCGAAGATGCCGTCAGTGGTCGCGAACACATAGGCAGCGCTGCCCGGCAGCTCCAGGATGCGTCCGTCGCCGCGCCGTGGCGACGCGTCCTCGGGCGGCAGCACGCCGAGATGCCCCAGCACGTTGCGCACGCCGCGGCGGCAGATCGCGAGCGCCTCGGGCGAGACCGTGCCGCTGCCGGCCATCTCGGTCCCGACCGTCACGAGCCCGGCACGCACGGCCGCGGCGGTGGCGGTGCGCGGGTCGCCGAGATTGGAGATCACCACGGTCAGCGGCGCGTCGAACGCCTGCACGGCGGCGATGTTGCGGGCACGCAATGCCGGGTCGTCGGCCGGCTCGATGATCGCGCTCGGCATGATGTCGAGCGATGAGCCGCCGGAGTGGAGCGAGAGGAAGGCATCCGCGATCGGGAACAGATGGTCGGTGACGAAGGCCGTGATCTGCTGCGTGATCGTGCCGCGCGGATCGCCGGGGAAGGTGCGGTTGTAGTTCAGCCCGTCGACCGGGGAGGTGCGCTGCCCCGCAATCACCGCATGCACGTTGTTGGCCGGCATCAGGATCAGCCGCCCCTGCACGCGCGCGGGGTCGAGCTCGCGGATCAGCTCGCAGATCGCGATCGGCCCCTCGTACTCGTCGCCGTGGTTGCCGCCCTCGATCAGCACCGTCGGGCCGGTGCCGTTGCCGATCACGGCGATCGGCACCTGCGTGACGCCCCAGGCATCGTCGTGCGGCGAGTGGGGAATCCGGAGGAAGCCGACCTGCCTGCCCGGCTGCTCGAGGTCGACGGTGAGGAACGCGCTCGAGGGCCTCGGCGCGGCGGGATGACGCATGCAACGGTCCTTCGTGACGGGAGGAACGGCGCGGCGGTGGAGGGGCGTGGCCGTCCCTCCACCCTGGGCCGCTCACAGCGTGGGCAGCGGGTCCATGGGCATGCCCAGATGCGTCCGGTGCAGCCGGTCCAGCTCGTCGTTCATCGTGTTGAAGAAGATCAGCCCGTCGAGCCAGCGCACCAGCGCATGCTCGCCCATGCGCACGCCGATATGGGCCGGGCTGCGACGGATCACGAACTTGCGGTCGAACTCGACGGTGCGGTGCCGCGCGGCGAGATCCTGCGCGACGATCGAGGCGGTCGCGAACAGCTGCGCCTGGCCGGACAGATAGGCGGCCGCCGCGGTCGCGTCATCCTCGGTGCGCATGATGCTGGCGCGCGGGTTCATCGCCGAGAGGGCGAGCTCCTGGGTCGTGCCGCGCGCCGCGGCGATCCGGTTGGTGCCGACATCCATCGCCGAGGTGACGTTCAGCGCGCGCGGGCCGTACACGCCGAGGAACAGGTTGGCGTAGGGCGCGGTGAACATGACCTGGCGCGCGCGCTCCGGCGTCAGCCCCATCACCGAGATCACGATGTCGACGCGGTCGGTCAGCAGGAACGGGATGCGGTTCGCCCCTGTGATCTGCTGCAGCTCGAGCCGCGCATTGAGCGCCTTTGCCGTCATCTCGGCGAACTCGACATCGAACCCGACCGGACGGCGGTCGGCGCTCTGCGAGCCGAAGGGCGGCACGTCGAGCGGCACGCCGATGCGCACCACGCCGTCCGACAGGATCTTCGCGAGCCGCCCGTCCGGCGCGGCCGCCTGCGCCCGCGCGGGACGCGACACCGCGGCCGCCGCCAGCGCGCCCGCGGCCGCGAGCCCGCCCAAGCCACGCCTCATCATCCTGGACATGTCATGCTCCTTTCCCATCCCTCTCCGCCCGGTCGCGGCACTGCTCAGTGCAGCACCGCGCCGAGGAAGCTCTGCAGTTCCTGCGTGCGCGGGGCGTCGAAGAACCGCTCGGCCGGCCCTTCCTCCCAGATCCGGCCGTGGTGCATGAACACCACGCGGTGCGCGACACGCCGCGCGAACCCCATCTCATGCGTCACCAGCGCCATGGTCATGCCCTGGCGCGCGACCTCCTCGAGCACCTTCAGCACCTCGCCGACCAGTTCGGGGTCGAGTGCCGAGGTGATCTCGTCGAACAGCATCAGATCGGGCGCCATCGCGAGCGAGCGCGCGATCGCGACGCGCTGCTGCTGCCCGCCCGACAGCGAGTCCGGATAGGCGTCGATCTTCTCCGAGAGCCCGACCTTGGCCAGCACCTCGCGCGCGATCTCGCGCGCCTGCGCAGGCGCGGTGCGCTTCACCACGCGCGGGGCGAGCGTGATGTTGCGCTCCACCGTCAGGTGCGGGAACAGGTTGTAGCTCTGGAACACGATGCCGACGCGCTGGCGCACGGCGCGCAGGTCGGTCTTCGGGTCGTTCACGACGATGCCGTTGAACACGATCCGCCCGCCCTGGATCGGCTCGAGCCCGTTGATGCAGCGCAGCAGCGTCGACTTGCCGGAGCCGGACCGGCCGATGATGGCGACGATCTCGCCGCGTTCGATCGTGATCGACACGCCGTCGAGCACGGTGTTCGCGCCGAACCGCTTGACCACGTCATGACAGGCGACGAGCGACATGCAGCGTCCTCTCCAGCCTTCGGCTCCAGAGTGTCAGGGGAAAGCAGATCGCGAAATAGATGGCCGCGACAACCATGAACACGGTGAAGGGGCGGAACGTGGCCGCGGTGGTGAGCTGGCCTTCGCGCGTCAGCTCGACGAAGCCGATCACGGCCGCAAGCGAGGTGTTCTTGATGAGCTGCACCAGGAACCCGACGGTCGGCGGGATCGCCACCCGCACCGCCTGCGGCACGATCACGTAGCGGAGCTGCTCGACGAACGAGAGCGCGAGCGCCGCCCCCGCCTCCCACTGCTGGCGCGGGATCGACTGGAGCGCGCCGCGCCAGATCTCGGCCAGGAAGGCAGAGGCGTAGATGGAGTAGGCGACGGTGACCGCAAGCCAGGTCGAGATCGTGAAGCCGACCAGCGCGAGGCCGAAATAGAACACGAACAGCCAGGCGAGCAGCGGCGTGCCCTGGATGACCAGGATCCAGGTTCCGGCGATCCAGCGCAGCGGGCCGAGCGGCGACACCCGGAGCAGCGTGACCAGCAGGCCGACCAGTCCTCCGCCGGCAAAGGCGATCGCCGAGAGCAGCAGCGTCCAGCGGGCCGCCAGCACCAGATAGCCGAGATCGATGAGGGCGAACTCGCGGATCATCGCCGGCCGAACGCGAGCAGATAGATCCCCAGGAACATCACCCGCATCGCCAGCGCCAGGGCAAGATAGATCGCCGCCACCACGGCATAGACCTCGAAGTCGCGGAAGGTGCGCGACTGGATGATCGAGGCGGCGTGGAACAGGTCGGCGGCCGAGATCTGCGACACCACCGAGGTCGCCAGCATCAGCAGCACGAACTGGCTCGCGAGCGCAGGGTAGACGATGCGCAGCGCCGGCAGCAGCACGACGTAGCGGAACACCTGCGGCCCCGTCAGGCCGAGCGCGTAGCCCGCCTCGATCTGCGTGCGCGGCACCGCCTCCAGCCCGGCGCGCACGATCTCGGCCGTGTAGGCGCCGAGATTGACGCTGAGCGCGACCACGGCAGCCGTCTCGGCGTCGAACCGCAGCCCGGCGCTCGGCAGGCCGAAGAACACGATGAACAGCTGCACGAGCAGGGGCGTGTTGCGGATCGCCTCGACATAGCAGGCGACCAGCAGGCGCAGCGCGCGCGGCCCATAGACGGAGGCGGCCGCGCAGGCGGTGCCGACCAGCAGCCCGATCGTGATGGTGATGCCTGAGAGCCACAGCGTCAGGATCAGCCCGTCCTGGAGCAGGTCCCAGGCGGCGAAGACGTCACGGAAGCGGAAGGTGTAGCTCACTGCGGGCGCGCCCGCCGCGCCGAGGGGTGCCGCGGCGGCACCGCGCGGCACGCCTGACAGGATCATCGCAAACCCGGACCTGCGGTCATGCGCCGCTCGCGCCTCCCACGCCATGCGCCCGGAGAGCGTAGGGTGCTTCGCAGAGGCGGTCAAACTTCATATATGAAGCGCATGGCGATACCGACCCCGCGGGCACGCCCCGCGTCCATGGCACGGCGGCCCTACGCGGCGCCCGCGCTCACCAAGGGGCTCGAGATCATCGAGACCCTGGCCGAGGCCACCGCGCCGCTCACCAGCCGCGACCTCGCCGACCGCCTCGGGCGGTCGAAGAACGAGATCTTCCGCATGGTGGTCGTGCTGGTGGAGCGCGGCTATCTCGCGCGCGAGCCGGGCACCGAGCGGCTGATGCTGACGCGGCGGCTGTTCGAGCTCGGCATGCGCACCCCGCGCCCGCGCCGGCTGCTGGAGGCGGCCGTTCCGGCCATGGAGCGGCTGACCGAGGACGTCGGGCAGTCGGCGCATCTGGTCGTGCTGATGCGGGGCGAGACGGTGGTGATCGCGGCGAGCAGCGGCGGCACGGATCTCAGCCTGACGCTGAAGCTCGGCTATCGCCGGCCGGCGCTGCGCGCGACCTCGGGGCGCATCCTGCTCGCGTTCCAGCCGCCGGAGCGGCGGGCGCGGCTGCTGGCCGAGGCGGTGCAGGCCGGCGGCGGGACGGCCGCGCCGCGGACGCTCGCGCGCGAGCTCGATCGCATCCGGGCGGCGGGCGTCTGCGTGGCATCCAGCCGGGACGCCGTCGGCGTGACCGATATCGGCGCGCCGGTGCTGGCACCCGACGGCAGCGCGATCGCCAGCATCGTCATTCCGTACCTGAACCGCCACGGCCAGGTGCCGCGGCATGACCTGGTGCGCGCGCGCCTCGTCGCCTGCTGCGCGGCGATCGCGGCGGCGCTGCGCTGAGGGGCGGCAGCGGACCAGGCGCATCGTTCAGCGCACGATGATGCCGCGGTCGCGACGCGAGAGCAGCTCCGCGCCACCCTCGGTGACCAGCACATTGTCGATGATGCGCACGCCGATCCGCTTCTCGCGCAGGAACACCGGCGGCTCGACGGTCACCACCATGCCGGCGCGCAGCACGTAGGGGCTCGCGTCGAACAGGTGGAGCGGCTCGGACCAGCCCGGCGGGAAGCCCGGCGCGAGGCCATAGCCGGACAGGTGCACGCGGCCATGCGCGAGGCCGGCCTCGGCGATCACCGCGCAGGCCGCCTCGTGCGGCGCGGTCGCCGGCGCGCCGTCGCGGATCGCGGCGATGCAGGCATCCGCTGCACGGCGCACGACGTCGTACACCTCCCGCAACCACCGCCCGGGCGGGCCGAGGCTGAACACACGCCCGATCGTCGCGGTGTAGCGGCGGCAGGTCGCGCCGTATTCGATCGAGCCGTGCTCGCCCGCGCGCAGGCGGCGCGGCGTCGGCGCGCCGTGGCTGTAGCAGGCACGCTCGCCCGAGACGAGGTTGACCGGGCTCGCCGCGAGCATGCTGTCGGCGCGCAGCAGCGTGTCGTGGACCGCGGCGGCGAGCGCGAGTTCGCTCTCGCCCGCGCGCAACGCCGCGGCGAAGCGCTCCATCGCCAGGTCGGCCCGGCGCGCGGCCTCACGGATGCAGCCGAGCTCGGCCGGTGACTTCACCATCTTGAGGCCGGCGACGAGCGCGGTCGGCTCCGCCACCAGCGCCGGGCCGAGCAGTGCCTTGAGCCGCTCGTAGTGGTGCGGGTGCAGGTAGTAGGCGGGCACCTCCAGCCCCACGCGCCCCTGAAGCACGCCAAGGCGGCGCGCAAGCGTGGCGAAGGCCTCGATCGGGTCCTCGGCCACCCCGCCGCCGAAGCCGTGCACCGCGTCGACCAGGGCGTCGTCCAGCAGCTCATTGCGCTCACCCTCGCGCGCGAGGATGACCAGCGCATCGCTGTGCGCGGCGACGATCAGGCACTGGAACTCCTGGTAGCTCTTCGCCTCCGATCCGGTCAGCCAATGGATCGAGACCGGATGGATCGCGACCAGCCAGTCGAGATCGGCCTCGCGCAGCGCGGCGCGCACCCGCGCGCGGCGCTCGGCGAACTCCGCCGCGCTGAAGTCGTGGCGGGACACGAGCCCGCGCTACAGCGGCGGCAGAGGACGCATCGGCCCGCCCAGCCACTTCACGTGCAGCCGGTCGAGCTCGCCGTTCAGGGTCTGCTGGAAGATGAAGGTGTCGATCCAGCGCAGCAGGTTGTGCTCGCCCATCTTGACGGTCATGTGCGCGGGCGCGCGGCGGAGCGCGAACTTGAAGTCGAACTCGGCGGCGGGATGCCGGCGCGCGAGTTCCGCCACCACCACGCTGTTGGCCGCGAGCAGGCGCGACTGGCCGGAGAGATAGGCCAGCACCGCGCCGGCATTGTCGTCGGTGCGCATGATGTCCGCCCCCGGCGCCTGCGCGGTCAGCACCAGATCCTCGGTCGTGCCGCGCGCGACGCTGACGCGGTTGCGGCCGATCTCGGCGGCCGAGGTGACCGCCAGCGCCTTCGGCCCGTACACCGCGAGCGAGGTGTCGGCATAGGGCGCACTGTACATCACCTGGCGCGCACGCTCGGCCGTGACGGACATCGCCGCGATGTTGATGTCGGCGCGATCGGTCAGCAGGTAGGGGATCCTGTTGGCCGCGGTCGCCTGCACCAGTTCCAGCCGCACGCCGAGCGCCTGGGCGACCAGGTTGGCGAGGTCGATGTCGAAGCCCTCGAGCTGGCGGTTGGCGTTCACCGAGCCGAACGGCGGCACGTCGGCGAACACGATCACGCGCACCGCGCCGCGCGACAGGATCTCGCCCAGCCGGTCGGCGCGCGCCTCGAGGCTGAACGAGACGGCGGCGAGCATCGCGCCGAGCGGCAGCATGAGACGGCGGAACACGGTTCGCATCACACGTCCTCCCTGTCCGGCGCGCAGCCGCGCGGGCCGGTGCCGTCGGCCTCCGGGCGAGCGTTGCGGAGAGAAAACGCTAGGCGCGCTTCGTCGATGAAGTCAAGCTTCCTTGGTGAAGCGTCGGCGCGCGCACCGCTCCGAGACGCGGCGATGCGCAGCGGCCCCTCCGCAGCCGGTGTGATCCCCTGTATTGCTTCGTGGATCACGCGACCCGGACGCGCAGCGTCTCCGGGCCGCGGCCCCACGAGCCGCCGGCGGACCCGCATGGACCCCTTCATCCTCACCCGCACCGACGGCACGATCGGCGTGATCACGCTCAACCGCCCCGAGGTGCTGAACGCCTGGCACCGGCCGATGCGCGACCTTCTGATCGCCGCGCTGGAGGCGATGGAGCGCGACGACGCGATCCGTGCCGTCGTCCTCACCGGCGCCGGCGAGCGCGCCTTCAGCGCCGGGCAGGACCTGAACGAGAGCAAGACCTTCGATCCCGACCGCGCTGAGGCATGGATCCGCGAGTGGGAGCGGCTCTACGGCCTGATCCGCTCGCTCACCAAGCCGCTCGTGGTGGCGCTGAACGGGCTCGCCGCCGGCTCGGCCTTCCAGGTCGCGCTGCTCGGCGACCTGCGCGTCGGCCACCCCGGCGTCACGATGGGCCAGCCCGAGATCAACGCCGGCTTCGCGAGCGTCACCGGCCCCGGCATCATGCGCGAGCTGCTCGGCATCGCGCGCACCACCGACCTTGCGCTCACCGGACGGATGATGGATGCGGCGGAGGCGCACGCGATCGGGCTGATCAGCCGGCTGGTGCCGCGGGAGCGGGTGTTGGCCGAGGCGCTCGCGCTCGCGGCTGAGCTCGCCGCCAAGCCGCCGAACGCCATGCGGCTCAGCAAGGCGTGGCTGCGCGAGATGACCGAGCCGTCCTTCCGCGCCACCATCGCCGCGGCGATCCGCATCCACCGCGCGGCCTACGGCACGGGCGAGCCGGCCGCGACCATGCAGCGCTTCCTCGATGCGCGCGCGCAGCGCCGGGACGGCGGCGGACGCTGAGCGCGACGGGAGGGACCGGAGGGTGGACGGCGCCGAGGGTTTCCTGCCGCTCTTCCGCGCGCACGCCCGCGCCGAGCCGGCTGCCGTGTTCGCGCGCATCGACGGCGCGGCGCTGAGCTTCGGCGCGCTCGACCGGATGTCGGACGGGCTCGCCGCGGGGCTTGCCGGGCGCGGCGTGGCCGCGGGCGGGCGGGTCGCGGCGATGCTGCGCAACGGCCGGCTGCCGCTCGTGCTGCTCCTCGCGATCGCCAAGCTCGGCGCGGTCTGGGTGCCGGTGAACGCCGAGGCGCGCGGCGCCGGGCTGGGCTTCGTGCTCGAGCACGCCGAACCGTCGCTGGTGCTCGCCGAGGCGGCGTTCCTGCCGGTCATCGCCGAGAGCGGGGCGCCGCTCGCCGGCGTTCCCGTGCTGCCCGCTGACGGGGATGAGGTCACGCGGTGGCTGGACGGCGCGGCCATGCTCGCGCCGCACGCGCCCGAGCCCGATGCCCCCTTCGGCATCCTCTACACCTCGGGCACCACCGGCCGGCCGAAGGGCGTGATCGTCACCCACCGCATGATGCGGCTCGCCGGCGAAGCGGCGGTGCTGGTCTCGGGCGTCGGCGACGGCGACGTGATGCTGGTATGGGAGCCGCTCTACCACATCGGCGGGGCGCAGCTGATCGTCGTGCCGCTGCTGCGCCGGGCCGTGCTGGCGCTGGTGCCACGGTTCAACGCCCACCCGGAGTGGGCCCACGCGCCCCAGAACGCCCCCACCCCCATCCAAAAACTCCGCGGCCAACTGC
>NZ_JBHYDW010000150.1:0-10156 GCF_051860475.1 Elioraea sp.
GAGGTGCTGGCCGGTCACGGCGCGAGAGCGCGGAGTGGCGCCGGCCGGAGCTCGCCGGCGATGGTGAGATCGACGTCAACGCGATCAGCGCGAAGGCCGAGATCCGCGGCGAGACCCGCAATCCGGCGGGTATCTGGGTGCCGATCATCCGCGTGGTCGGCATCGCCTCGTCGCTGTTCCACTTCTACACCGCCGGCTACCGCCCGCTGCCCGCGCTGGAGCAGCGGCCGATCCACCTCGCGGTGATGCTGTTCCTCTGCTTCCTGCTCTATCCCGCGACCGCGCGCGGCAGGGATCGCCAGCCGAGCCCGCTCGATCTTGCACTCGGGCTGCTGGGTGCGGCGAGCTCGGTCTATCTCGCCGCGATCTACGAGGACTTCGTGCTGCGCGGCGGCATGCCGACCGGGACCGACATCATCGTCGGCACGGTGTTCTGCGTCGTGGTGGCGGAGGCGGCGCGCCGCACCATGGGGATGTTTCTGCTGGTGCTGGCGGCGATCTTCGTCGGCTACCTGTTCGTCGGCCCCTGGCTGCCGGACATCCTCGCCCATGGCGGGTTCGGCTTCCGCCGCGTGATCCGCCACATGTACATGTCCACCGAGGGGGTGTTCGGCATCGCGGTCGGCGTCTCCGCGACCTACGTCTATCTGTTCATCCTGTTCGGCGCGTTCCTGCAACAATCCGGCACGACCAGCTTCTTCACCAACATCGCCTTCGCCGCCGCCGGCCACTCGCCGGGCGGGCCCGCCAAGGTCGGGGTGATCGCGAGCGCGCTGATGGGCACGATCCAGGGCTCCTCGGCGGCCAACGTCGCCTCGACCGGCGTGTTCACCATCCCGCTGATGATGCGGCTCGGCTTCCGCGGCTACTACGCCGCGGCGGTGGAGGCGGTCGCCTCGTGCGGCGGGCAGTTCCTGCCGCCGGTGATGGGCGCCTCGGCCTTCATCATGGCCGAGTACCTGCAGATGCCCTACGCGCAGGTGGCTGCCGGCGCGATGCTGCCCGCGATCCTCTACTACGCGGCCGTGTATCTTCAGGTGCACCTGCGCGCGGTGAAGGTGGGGATGGAGGGGCTGCCGCGGCACCGCCTGCCCAAGGTCAAGCGCGTGCTGCTCGGCCAGGGCCATCTCGTCGTGCCGATCTTCGTGCTGATCGGCATGCTGATCCTGGGCTTCACCGCCCTGTTCGCGGCGTTCTTCTCGATCCTGACCGTGATCGCGGTGAGCGCGCTCCGCCGCGAGACGCGGATGAACCTCGCGAAGATCCTGGCCGCGCTCGAGGCCGGCGCGCGCAACACGGTCTCGACCGCGGTCGCCTGCGCCGGGGTCGGCTTCATCGTCGGCAGCGTCGGGCTCTCCGGGATCGGACTGCTGTTCACCCAGTCGATCATCGGATTGGCGCAGGGTCAGCTCCTGCCCGCCCTGCTGCTGGCGGCGGGCAGTTCGCTGTTCCTGAGCTTCGGGCTGCCGACCACCTCGGTGTACATCATCACTGCCACGCTGGTGGCGCCCAGTCTCGCGCAGATGGGAGTGCCGCCGCTGGTCGCGCACCTGTTCTGCTACTACTGGGGCGGCGTCTCCGCGATCACGCCGCCCGTGGCACTTGCCGCCTATGTCGGGGCGGGGATCGCGGGCGCGCCGGTGATGAAGACCGGCTTCACGGCGATGCGGCTCGGCATGGCCGCCTACCTGGTGCCGTTCATCTATGTCTACTGGCCCGCGCTGGTGATGTGGCACGAGGCGCCGCTCTACCGCGTCGCGCTGGCGCTGATCGGCGGCGCGGTCGGGGTGTTCTGCATGGGCGCGATCGGTGAACGCTACCTGACGCGCACGCTGCCCTGGACCCAGATGGCGCTGCTCGCCATTGCGATCGTCGCGGTGATGCACCCGGCGGCGATCGCCAACGTCATCGCGGTCGCGATCGCGGTGGGTGTCGGCGCGTGGGAGTGGCGCGCACGGCGCCTGGGCTGAGGGGTCAGAACAGCCGCCCGCCGTCCGGCACCGGGAAGTCCGGGCGCACCAGCACCACGCCGCCGTTCTCGTCCGGGAAGCCGAGCACCAGGACCTGGCTCTCGAACCCGGCGATGCGCTTGGGCGGGAAGTTCACCACGCCGGCGACCTGGCGGCCGATCAGCGCGTCCGGCTTGTAGTGCACGGTGAGCTGTGCGGAGGTCTGGCGCGTGCCGATCGGGGCGCCGAAATCGACCCAGAGCTTCAGCGAGGGCTTGCGGGCCTCCGGAAACGGCTGGGCGTCCACCACCGTACCGACGCGGATCTCCACCCGCTCGAAATCCTCCCACGCGATCGTCTCGGCCATGCGGTCCTCCCCGGCTTTGGCGCGATCATCCACGCTGGGCACCAACCTGTCATGCCTTGACGTGCCGGGCGTTCGCGCGTGCCCTGTCCGGAGCGGCGAAGGGAGAGATGCATGACGGCGACCGGGTTCCGGCTGGACGGCAAGCGCGCGCTGGTCACGGGCGCGAGCCGTGGCATCGGCCGGGCGGCGGCGGCGGCGCTCGCGTCAGCCGGCGCGGTGGTGACGCTCGCCGCGCGCGCCGAGGACGAACTGAACGAGGGCGCAGCCGCGATCCGCGCTTCCGGCGGCGAGGCCATGGTGCTGGCGCTCGACGTCACCGACACCGCCGCCGTGAGGGCGCGGATCGCCGCAACCGGCCCCTACGACATCCTGGTCAACAACGCCGGCATCAACCGTCCGAAGCCGTTCCTCGAGATGGACGAGGCGACCTTCGACGCGCTCTACGACGTGAACGTGCGCGCGGCCTATTTCGTCGCCCAGGCGGTGGCCAAGGGCATGGCGGCAGGGGGTCGGGGCGGGGTGATCGTCAATGTCTCCTCGCAGATGGGCGTGGTCGGCGGGCCCAACCGCACCGTCTATTGCGGCACCAAGCACGCGGTCGAGGGCATGACCAAGGCGATGGCGCTCGAACTGGCACCCCACGGCATCCGCGTGGTGACGATCGCGCCGACCTTCGTCGAGACCGCACTCGCGGCCAGGGCCTTCGCCGACCCGGCCACGCGTGCCGACATCCTCGCGCGTATCCCGATGGGCCGGCCGGCCAAGGTCGAGGAGGTCGCGGCGTCGGTGGTCTATCTCTGCTCGCCTGCCGCCGGGATGGTCACCGGGACCCATCTGCTGGTGGACGGCGGCTGGACCGCCCAGTAGCCCCGTGGCATCACGACGGAACGCGACAGGGGAGTGAGCATCGAGCGATGGCCGTTTCGTCCTCCGAGACCAGGGTCCCGACCACGCCGAGCTTCCGGCTGGACGGCAAGCGCGCACTGGTGACCGGCGCCTCGCGCGGGCTTGGCCGGGCGATCGCCATCGCCTACGCCGAGGCCGGAGCCGGGGTGGTGCTGGCCGCGCGCGCCAAGGACGAGATGGACGCGACGGTCGCCGCGATCGCCAGCCGCGGCCTGCCGAAGGCGGTCGCGGTCGCGCTGGATGTCACCGACCGTGACGCCGTTCGTCGCGTGGTCGCCGCGCACGGACCGTTCGACGTGCTGCTGAACAACGCCGGGACCAACATCCGCGAGCCGTTCCTGGAGCTGAACGACGCGTCCGTCGATGCGCTGCTGGACCTGAACATCCGCGCCGCGGTGACAGTCGCGCACGCGGTGGCGCAGGGCATGGTGGCGGCCGGAAAGGGCGGTGCGATCATCAACCTCTCCTCAGTGAACGGCCATGTTGCCGGGGTGAACCGCTCGATCTACACCGCGACCAAGCACGCGCTCGAGGGGCTGACCAAGGCGATGGCGGTCGAGCTCGGGCCGAAGGGGATCCGGGTGAACGCGATCTGCCCGACCTTCATCGAGACCCCCCTGACCGCCGGACTGCTGAGTGACGAGAAGACCATGGCGCGCAGCATCCGCGCGATCCCGCTCGGCCGTATCGGCCAGGTCGAGGACGTGATGGGCGCGGCCGTGTTCCTCGCCTCGCCGGCGGCGGCGCTGATCAACGGCGCCAGCCTGCTGATCGACGGCGGCATGACCTGCGTCTGAGGGACGCCAAGGAGAGAAGCGATGCGCGACTTCCACCGTCCCGGCCGCAGCCCCGCGCGGGGCGTGAACGGCATGGCCGCCACCTCGATGCCGGTGGCGACCCTCGCCGCGCTCGACATCCTGCGCGCGGGCGGCAACGCGCTCGACGCCGCGGTCGCGGCCTGCGCCGCGCTGTGCGTGGTCGAGCCGCAATCCACCGGCATCGGCGGCGACTGCTTCTGCCTCTATGCCCCCGCCGGCTCGAACGACGTGATCGCGATGAACGGCTCCGGCAAGGCGCCGGCCGCAGCGACGATCGACTGGTTCGAGGACCGGGGCATCACCGCGTTCGATCCTGTCAGCCCCCATGTCGTGACCGTGCCTGGCGCCGTGCGCGCCTGGGAGGCGCTGCTCGCGAAGCACGGCCGCAAGGGGCTCGACGAGGTGCTGCAACCGGCGATCCGCCTCGCCGAGCACGGCCACCCGGTGCATGACCGCACGGCGTGGGACTGGGCGTCGTCACGCGACAAGCTCGCGGCCGACCCCGACAGCCGCGCGAGGTTCCTGCGCGACGGCGCGGCGCTCAAGGCAGGCGAGGTGTTCCGCCAGCCGGAACTGGCCGCGACCTTGCGCGCGATCGCCAAGGGTGGCGCGAAGGCGTTCTACGAGGGGCCGGTCGCCGCGGACATGGTGGTGAAGCTGCGCAGCCTCGGCGGGCTGCACACCGAGGAGGACTTCGCCACCGCCACCGCGGAGTTCGTCACGCCGATCCGCGGGACGTTCCGCGGCTACGAGGTGGTGCAGTGTCCGCCGAACGGCTCGGGGCTGATCGCGCTGATGCTGCTCGGCGTGCTCGACCGGCTGGGGCCCGCCTCGGAGGCGATGTCGGCCGCGCGCTGGCACGCTGCGATCGAGGCCGGACGGCTGGTCTATCGCGACCGTGATGCGTTCCTGGCCGATCCGGCGCAGGTGGAGGTCGAGGTCGCGCGGCTGCTGTCGCCGGACTACCTCGCTGCACTCGCGCGCACGATCGATCCCGAGCGCGCGATGCGCGAACTGCCGCCCGCCGGCATGGCCGAGATCCTGCCCGCGCACGCCGACACCGTGTACCTCTCTGTCGTCGACGGCGACGGCAATGCATGCAGCTTCATCAACTCGCTGTTCGAGGGATTCGGCTCGGGCATCCTCGCGCCCAAGTCGGGCGTGATGCTGCACAACCGCGGCTTCGGGTTCCGCTTGCAGCGCGGGCATCCGAACTGCATCGCCCCGGGCAAACGGCCGATGCACACGATCATCCCCGGCATGGTCATGAAGGACGGGCGCGCGGTCATGCCCTACGGCGTGATGGGCGGACACTACCAGCCCTTCGGCCATGCGAGCGTACTGGCCAACATGTTCGACCACGACATGGACGTGCAGGAGGCGATCGACGCGCCGCGCCTGTTCCCGCGCTCGGGCGCGGTCGAGGTGGAGCGGGGCATCCCCTCCGCCACGGTGGATCGACTCGCGCGCATGGGCCACACGCCGAAGCTGGTCGAGAAGCCGCACGGCGGCGGCCAGGCGATCTGGATCGACCACGCGAACGGCTCGCTCGTGGCGGGGTCAGATCCGCGCAAGGACGGCTGCGCGATGGGGTACTGAATGCCGCTCCGCGCCTGGCAGGGTGACATCACCACGCTCGACCTCGACGCGATCGTCAACGCGGCGAACGAGCATCTGCTGCCGGGCGGCGGGGTGTGCGGCGCGATCCACCGCGCATCTGGGCCGGAGCTGTGGGAGGCCTGCCGCCCGCTCGCGCCGGTGCGAACGGGCGGGGCGGTGATCACGCCGGGCTTCCGGCTGCGGGCGCGCCACGTCATCCACGCCGTCGGGCCGGTCTGGCACGGCGGCGGGGCAGGGGAGGCGGACCTTCTCGCCGCCTGCTACCGCGCGAGCCTCGCCCGGCTGCGGGAGAGGGGCCTCTCGTCGATCGCCTTCCCGGCGATCTCCACCGGCATCTACGGCTATCCGGCGAGCCAGGCGGTGCGCGTCGCGGTCGCGGCCGTGCGCGAGGACCTCGCAGCACACGGCGAGGCCGATGTCACCTTCGCCTGCTTCGACCGCGCCACCTACGATCTCTACCTGACCGAACTCGGGGACACGCCATGACCGACACCGCGCTCTGCGACCTCACCGCGATCGAGCTGCGCCGCCTGATCGGGCGCAAGGCGATCAGCCCGGTCGACCTGCTCGATGCCTGCCTCAAGCGGATCGAGGCGGTGAACCCGGCGATCAACGCGATCGTGGCGATGGACGAGAAGGCCGCGCGCGAGACCGCGAAGGCCGCCGAGCAGGCCGTCATGCGCGGCGAGGCGCTGCCGCCGCTGCATGGGCTGCCGCTCGGCATCAAGGATCTCGAGGAAACGAAGGGGCTGCGCACCACCTATGGCAGCCGCCAGTTCGAGAGCTTCGTTCCCGATGCCGATTGCGGCATGGTGGCGAACCTGCGCCGCGCCGGCGGGAACGTGCTCGGCAAGACCAACGTGCCCGAGTTCGGCGCGGGCGCGAACTCGGTGAACCCCGTCTATGGCCCGACCGGCAACCCGTTCAGGCCGACGCACAACGCCGCCGGCTCCTCGGGCGGCTCGGCGGCGGCGCTCGCGACCGGGATGGTGCCGCTCGCCTCGGGCTCCGATACGGGCGGCAGCTTGCGCAACCCGGCCGCCTATTGCGGCATCGTCGGCTACCGGCCCACCGCTGGCCTCGTGCCATCCGAGAAGCGCGGCATGGGCTGGTCGTGCCTGCCGGTACTCGGGCCGATGGCGCGCAATGTGCCCGACGTCGCGCTGATGCTGGCGGTGATGGCGGCGGACGACTCCTATGACCCGCTCGCCGCCCCGGTCGATCCGGCGTCGTTCTATCCGCTGCCGGAGGTCGATCCGGGGTCCCTGCGTGTCGCGGTCACGGAGGATTTCGGCTTCTGCCCGACCTCGCAGGAGGTGCGCGGGCTGTTCCGAGACCGCATCGGCAGGATCCGCCACCTGTTCGGCTCCGTCGCCGAGGCGACGCCGGACATGACCGGTGCGGACGACGCCTTCGCCGTGCTGCGGGCGGAGGGGATGCTGGCGAAGCACATGCCGGCCTACCGCACCAGGCGACACGTGCTCGGCCCGAACATCATCGCCAATGTCGAGGAGGGGCTGACGTACACGCTCGAGGACCGCGCACGGGCGCATGTCGCGCAGACCGCGATCGGGCGCCGTTTCAGCGCCTTCTTCAAGGACTTCGACCTGATCATCACCCCCGGCATGACGGTGCAGCCGCGGCCATGGACCGAGCTTGCGCCGACCGAGATCGACGGGGTCAAGCTCCGCTCCTACTACCACTGGCTCGCGTTGCCCTATGCCGCCACGCTCGCCGGGCATCCGGCGATCATCCTGCCCTGCGGGCTGGACGCGAACGGCCTGCCGTTCGGGCTCCAGATCGTCGGGAAGCGGCGAGGCGATGCGGCCCTGCTCGCCACGGCCGCCGCGATCGAGCGGGCGACCGCGCGCATCCATGGGTGCAGCCGACCGATCCCCGACCTGGAAGCGCTGGCCAAGGCGGCGCCGATCCACACCCTTCCGGGGGCCGACATGCTGGCCCATGTCGGACGGGCAGCCTGAGATTGCCCGACGCGCGCGCTACCCCCTAGACTCGGGCCATGAGCGAGACCGATCGAGGCCACCACGACATCGGCGGCGATCCCGCCGGCCCCGTGCCGCGCGCCGAGCACGTGCTCGCGCCGTGGGAGAAGGAGGTGGACGCGATCCGCTACGTACTCGGCCAGAAGGGGCTGATGTCGGCGGACAAGCTGCGCCTCGGCATCGAGCAGATGCCGCCGGAGGACTATCGCCGGCTCAGCTACTACGAGCGCTGGCTCGCCAGTATCGCCTGGACCATGGAGAAGGACGGGCTGATCCCGCCCGGCTCGTTCGCCGCACGCGTCGCCGAGCTGGAGGCGAAGCTATGAGCGCGCGCTTCGCGCCCGGCACGACGGTGCGGGTGGCGCAGGAGCGGCCGGCGATCAGCCTCGGCCGGCAGCACATCCGCACGCCGCACTACGTGCGCGGGTTGACCGGCACGGTCGCCGAGGTGATGGGGCCATTCGCCAACCCCGAGGGGCTCGCGGTGGGCGAGGACGGGCTGCCGAAGCAGGTGCTGTATCGCGTACGCTTTCCGCTCGGTTCGGTCTGGGGCCAATACGGAGGCAGTTCGACCGACACGCTCGATGTCGAGCTCTACGAGCATTGGCTGGAGCCTGCCCATGCCGCATGACGGGCCGCACGACCACCCCCACGACCACGCGCCGGACGATCCGTCCTTCGCCTCGCGCCCGGCGCTCGGCGCGCGGGCGCTGCGCGAGCTGCTGGAGGAGGCGGGCGTGCTCGCCGCGGGCGAGGTGGCGCGCCAGATCGAGCGGATGGACACGATCACCCCGGCGCTCGGCGCGGAGGTGGTCGCGCGCGCCTGGGTCGATCCGGCGTTCAAGGCGCGTCTGCTCGCCGACGGCAGCGCCGCCGTGCGCGCGTTCGGCGTCGAGATGGGGGCAACCCCGCTGCACGTGGTCGAGAACACCGACTCCGTGCACAACATGATCGTCTGCACGCTGTGCAGCTGCTACCCGAAGCCGCTGCTCGGCATTCCGCCCGACTGGTACAAGAGCTTCGAGTACCGCTCGCGCGCTGTCCGCGAGCCGCGCGCGGTGCTCGCCGAGTTCGGCGTACGCCTGCCGGAGGGCGTGACCGTGCGGGTGCACGACAGCACCGCGGATCTGCGCTATCTCGTGCTGCCGCGTCGTCCCGACGGGACCGAGGGGTGGGACGAGGCACGGCTCGCGGCGCTGGTTTCGCGCGACTGCATGATCGGCACGACCGTGCCTACGGCGTGACGACGAATAGGGGGAGGTCACGATGCGATTGACTCGAAGGGATGTGCTTGCGGCCACGGCCGCCGTTCCGGTGGCGGGATTGGCCGCGCCGGCGCTGGCGCAGTCGGCGCCGATCCGGATCGGCATGATCACCACGCTGTCCGGGCCCGGGGCGGCGCTGGGCAACGACATCCGCGACGGCTTCAACCTGGTCGTCAAGAACGCCGGCGGACGGCTCGGCGGGCTGCCGGTCGAGGTGATGATCGCCGATGACGGGCTGCGCCCCGAGAACGGCCGCGCGATCGCCGAGCGCATGGTGCGGCGTGACCGGATCCAGGTGCTGACCGGGATCGTGTTCTCGAACGTGATGCTGGCCGTCGCCCCGGTGGTGCTGCCGGCGGCGACCTATATCAGCGCCAATGCCGGACCGAGCCAACTCGCCGGCGAGGGCTGCAACGCGAACTACTTCAACGTCGCCTGGCAGAACGACAACCTGCACGAGGCGGTTGGGCAGTACGTCACGCAGCAGAACAAGCAGCGGGCCTACATCCTGGCGCCGAACTATCCGGCCGGGCGTGATGCGCTGACCGGGTTCAAGCGGTTCTTCAAGGGCGAGGTGATCGCCGAGCAGTACACGCGGCTCGACCAGCTCGACTACGCGGCGGAGCTTGCGGCGATCCGGAGCGCGAACCCCGAGGCTGTCTACATCTTCCTGCCTGGCGGCCTGGGCATCAACTTCATCAAGCAGTACGCCGCGGCGGGGCTGCGCGCGCGCGTGCAGCTCTACGGGCCCGGCTTCAGCTTCGACCAGGACGTGCTGCCGGCCGTTGGCGAGGACGCGCTTGGCTGCTTCAACTCGTCGCAATGGGCGCTCGATCTGCCGGAGCCGGCGAACCGTCAGTTCGTTGACACCTTCGAGCGCGACTACGGGCGGCTGCCGAGCCTCTATGCCAGCCAGGGCTATGATGCCGCGCTGCTGATCGGCTCGGCGATCGCGGCGACGCGCGGACGGGTGGGGGATCGCGCAGCGTTCGCGGCGGCGCTGAAGCGGGCGGATTTCCAGTCGGTACGTGGCAGGTTCCGGTTCGGGAACAACAACCATCCGATCCAGACGATCTACATGCGTGAGGTGGTGAAGGATGAGCGCGGGCGAATCGTGAATCGCACGATCGGCACGGCGTTCCAGGATCACCAGGACGCGTACGCGTCCCAATGCAGACTGACGTAAGAGTTGGGGGGGGGGGGGGGGGGGGGGGGGCGCCCGCCCCCC
>NZ_JBHYDW010000151.1:0-2285 GCF_051860475.1 Elioraea sp.
ATCATGTTCCGGCCGGTGTCGACCCGGATAGTGCCGGTCCCGGTACTCGTCACCGGCCCGGCGATCGAGGTATCCACCAGGGCGCGCGCCTCGAGGCTGCCGGCGCCGGAGGTCGTCACAGCGACGTTGTCGTTGATGTTGATGTTGTTGTTGGCGAACAGCGTCAGGTTGCCGGCGCCGCTCCAGACGATACTGCTGTTGACCACCAGATTGCCGATCTGCGCGCCCGGCTGTTCGGTGGTCACCGTGACATCGCCGCCGCCATCCAGCGTGCCGACAATGGTCGCCGCAAGCGCTGCGTCGACCGTGATGTTGATCGGATCGATCAGCCAGTGCCCGCCGGGTCCGACATCGACCGAGGCGGCATCGCCGATCTCCAGCAGGTGGATCGCCGAGGTCTCGGCGAAGCCGCCGTCCGTGAGGCCGCCGACGGAGATCGCCCCGTCGAAGCGCCCTTCGCGGTCGGCCCACAGGATCACGCTGCCGCCGGTTCCGGCGCTCGCGCGCGCCTCGATCCGCGCGCCGGCCTCGACTGTGGTGGTCTCGGCCCGGCGCAGCGTGCCCGTGCCCTGACGGTCGCCGCCGATCCGCACGCTGCCCCCCGCAGCACGCCCGGATGCGCTCACGCGCGCGGTCGAGGCGACGCGGATATCCTGGCCGGTCACGGTGACCGCGCCGCCGCGCGTCGCGCCGGACGCGTCCAGGGTGCCGGCGACCCGAACCGTCCCCTGCCCGCGGCCGACCAGCTCGATCGACCCGCCCGCGCCGTCGGCCGAGGCCGCGCGGATCACGCCGGAGGTGTTGATCGCCGAGGACAGCAGCCCGGCGGCCGTGCCGGCCGACAGCACCACGCGTCCGCCGCCGGCATCGATCAGCCCGGTGTTCTCGACACCCGCGTCGGCACGGCCCGCATCGCCCGAGACCACGATCTGCACCACGCCGTCGCCGGCCAGGTCGATCGTCGTCGTGTCGCCGGAGGCCAGCGCGACCGTGCCGCGGCGCGCGACGATGGTCCCCGAGTTGGCCACGCGCCCGCCAACCAGCGCCGCGAGCCCGGCCTCGCGCACGGTGATGCTGCCCTGGTTCTCGACCCGCGCGCCGGCTGCCTCGCCGCCGCGCAGCTCGAGCCGCCCGTCGGCCGCGAAGCGCCCGGCATCAACCGTCCGGCTGGTCGCGACCAGGCTGCCGACATCGACGCGCGCCGTGCCGGCGAACACCACGCCGTGATTGTTCTGGATGATGACCGTGCCCGGCGCAGTGATCTGCCCCGCGATCGTGCTCCCGCGTCCGGAATTGACGCGGTTCAGGGTCGCCGAGCGTGCGCCCGGCTGCTCGAACGCCACGCGGTGGTCACGGCCGACATCGAAGCTGCGCCAGTCGATGATCGCCCGGTCTGTGGACTGCTGCACGCGGGTCTCGGCGGCGGTCGCGCTGATCGCGGCCGAGCCATGCGCCACGATGCCGCCCTGCGGGGCCTGGGCCAAGGACGGTGGGACAAGGGCCACCAGGGCGGCGCCAGCGAGCAGCAGAGAGCGCGGCGTCAAGCCGAAGGGCGGCGCCGCAGGCGACGCCCTCCAAGGAGTACGGTGCATGTTCAGAAACTCACCCCAGAGACTTAGTTAATAAAGCGTGTACACGTGAGGGTTGCTTTGAGGCAACAATAAAAAATTGGACGTTGCACGGGGGCAAACCCGCACCCCTTAACGCTCCGCTCACAGGTCATGGCGTAGCACGCGCGGTGAAGACCTCGCGCCAGAAGGGCGCTCATTGGAGTGGCCCTTCGTGCGACAATCCAGTCCCGCGGTTGCCACCGCGCTCGCCGCTGCGCTTGCGGTCTTCGGAGATGGGCTGGCGCCACCGGCCGCGGGCCGCGACGCCGCGGGCACCGGCGAGGCGAGCCGCGTCATCCTGGCTCCATCGGCCGCGCTCACCGATCCGCTCCTGCTGCACGTCACGGTGATCACCCCCCGCGCGATCGGCTCGGCCTTTCCGCTCGAGCGCGGCGTGCTGGCCACCGCCGGCCACCTCGTCGCCGGGCTGGCGTCCGGCGACCCCGTGCTCGTCCGGCGCGGCGGGCCCGAGGGCCCGATCGCCGAGGCGAGGCTGCTCGCCGTCAGCCGCGAGCTCGACCTCGCGCTGCTCTCCGCTCCGCACGGTCTGCCGTTGGCACCGCCGCCGCCCGACGCCCGGCTGCCAGCCTACGTGGCCCTGGCTGCCGCCGGTTCGGTGCCGGTGCGCGATCCCGCGATCATCGCCCATCCGCGACGGGTCAGCGGCGCCTCCAC
>NZ_JBHYDW010000151.1:2295-10094 GCF_051860475.1 Elioraea sp.
ACACGCTGCGGATCGCGGGCGTCGGGCAGGGCCTCATCGCGCGCCTCGCCGGCGTCGCGCCCGGCTTCTCCGGCGGCCCGGTGCTGGACGAGCGCGGCGCGCTGGTCGGGATGATCGTCGCGATCCGCCGCCGCCCCGCCTCGGGCTCAGCCTTCGCGCCACGTCAGCTTCCTTCCGCCCGGACCGTCGAGGAGGCGCTGATCCTTCCCGCCGGGTCGATCCGCAGCGAAGCGAATCGCCTGCTCGCTGAGCGCCCCGGCATGCGGTGACGCCGGCGGCGGGGTCAGCGCGGCGGGACGAAGCCCGGGAATCCCAGCTCGGCGGGCGACAGCTCTGTCGGCGCGACCGGCCAGGGCACCGCCAGCACCGGGTCGTCCCAGCGGAGCCCGCGGCGCGGCCCGTCAGCGGCGGCAAGCCGCAGCACCGAGCAGCACTCGGCGAGGGTGACGAACCCGTGCGCACAGCCGACCGGCACCACCAGCCCATGCCCGCCTGCGGCCGCGAGCTCGATCCCGACCGAATGGCGGAAGGCCGGACTCTCGGCACGGAGATCGACCGCGACCGCCCAGGCCCGGCCCTGCACGCAGCGCAGCAGCACCTGCCCGGAATCGAGATGGAGCCCGCGCAGGCTGCCGCGCGCAGGAAGCTGCCAGAGCTCGGCGCGGGCGAGCCGGTCCGACAGGCCCGCCCGCATCCCGGCCTCGGCGGTGAACAGCGGCTCCGGGCCGGCCCCCGTGCCATCGGCGCCGGAGACAACCAGCACACCCGGCAGGGCGGTGGCGTTGAAGAAGAGCGTCATCGACGTCGGCACCTCGGCAGGGGCACGGCAGGGCGGGAGTGTCGCCCGTGCAGCGCCGCGACCGCAAGGCGCGCGCCCTGCCCCCGCGACACCTGGTCCGGTTTGGCGTAGAAGCCTTCGCATGTGCGGCATCGCCGGCCTTCTCGCCCCCGGGCTCCCGCCGGATGCCCTCGCCGGACACGCGCGCGCGATGGCCGCGGCGCTGGCCCATCGCGGCCCGGACTCGCACGGGATCTGGACCGACCCGGCCGGCGGGCTCGCCTTCGCCCATACCCGGCTTGCGATCGTCGATCTCTCGCCAGCCGGCGATCAGCCGATGGTTTCATCCTGCGGCCGCTACGCGATCGTCTACAACGGCGAGAGCTACAACGACGCCGAGATGCGCGCGGCGCTGCCGCCGCTGAACTGGCGCGGCCGGTCCGACACCGAGACCATCCTCGAAGGCTGCGCGCGCTGGGGGGTGGAGGAGACCGCGCGGCGGCTGAACGCGATGGCCGCGTTCGCGGTGTGGGACGCGGGCGAGCGCCGGCTCTGGCTGGTGCGCGACCGGGTGGGGATCAAGCCGGTCTACTACGGCGCTTTCCCGGGACTGTTCGTGTTCGGCAGCGAACTCAAGGCGTTGCGGGCGGTTCCTGGATGGGCACCCGAACTCGACCCGGCCGTGCGTGCGGCCTATCTGCGCTGGGGCTATGTCCCGGGGCGGCACGCGATCTATCGCGGCGTCGCCAAGCTGGAGCCGGGCGCGATCCTCTCCGTGCGGGCCGACGAGGCGCCTCGCGTCACCCGCTACTGGGACGCGCGCGAGGCGGCGCTGGCCGGGATCGAGCACCCGCTCGACGTCACCGAGGACGAGGCCGCGGACCGGCTGGACGAGCTGCTGGCCGATTCGGTGAAGCGCCAGCTGGTCTCGGACGTGCCGCTCGGTGCGTTCCTCTCAGGCGGCGTCGACTCCTCGACGGTGGTCTCGCTCATGCGCAACGGCGGCGTACCGCGCACCTTCACCATCGGCTTCGACAGCGCCGAGCACGACGAGGCGCCGCACGCGGCGGCGGTCGCCCGCCACCTGGGCACCGACCACACGGTGATGACGGTCGGCGAGGCGGAGGCGCTGAAGGTGGTGCCGACGCTCGCCGAGATCTACGACGAGCCCTTCGCCGACGTCTCCTCGGTGCCGACGGCCGTGGTGTGCCGGCTCACCCGCGGGCAGGTGACCGTTGCGCTGTCGGGCGACGGCGGCGACGAGTTGTTCTCGGGTTACACGCGCTTCGTCCAGGGACAGGCGTTCTGGCGCCGTTTGCAGCGCGTACCCGCGCCCCTGCGCCGCGCCGCCGGGACGCTGCTGCGGACGCTGCCGGTGGGCGCCGGCGACGCCATCGGCCGGGCCTTGCCGCGCGGGCTCGGCGGCGCGGCCGTCGGGCGCCGGATCAACCGGCTCGGCGCCGTGCTGGCCGACGGCACCTTCCCTGGCCTCTACCGCGAGATGATCGGGCTCTGGACCGCAGTGCCCGTGCTGGATCCACCGGAGGAGGAAGCACCGCCCCCTGCCCTGCCACCGGATCTCGCGCCGCTCGACCATATGCGGCTGTTCGATACCCTCGCCTATCTGCCAGACGACATCCTGACCAAGGTGGATCGCGCATCGATGGCGGTCTCGCTCGAGGTGCGCGTGCCGCTGCTCGACCACCGCGTGGTGGCGTTCGCCTGGTCCCTGCCGCCCGCACTGAACGGCGCCGAGGATCGGGGCAAGCGCATGCTGCGCCGCGTGCTGTATCGCCGCGTGCCGCGGCAGCTGATCGAGCGGCCCAAGCGCGGCTTCGCGCCACCCGTCGCCGCCTGGCTCCGCGGCCCGCTGCGCGACTGGGCCGAGGAGCTGCTGGCGCCGGCACGGTTGGCCGAGGGTGGCATCGATCCGGCGCTCATCCGCCCGCTCTGGGATCGCCATCTGTCCGGCGCCGCGAATGAACAGTACCGTCTGTGGGCCGTGCTGATGCACGAGGCGTGGCGGCGGCGCTGGCTCGGCGCCGGCTGAACAGCGCTCAGAACGACAGCGGTGTGGCCTGCTTCACCAGCGGCAATCCGCGCACCGACTCCAGCACCGCGGCCGGCACCGGCCCGTCCACGCTGACCAGGCAGATCGCATCGCCGCCGGGAGCGTTCCGGCCGAGATGGAAGGTCGCGATGTTCACCCCCGCCTCCGCCAGCGTCATGCCGAAGCGGCCGATGAAGCCCGGCTTGTCCTCGTTGGTCACGTAGAGCATGTGGCGCGAGAAATCGGCCTCGACCGGGATGTCCTTGATCTCGACGATGCGCGGCCGCGCGCCCGCGATCAGCGTGCCGGCGACCGCGCGCGTGTCGCGCTCGGTGGTCACGGCGATGCGCACCAGCGTCTGGTACTCGCTCGGCCGGTCGTGCACCGCCTCGGTGATCTCGATCCCCTTCTCGCGCGCCGCATGCGGCGCGTTCACCATGTTGATCCCCTCCATCAGCGGACCGAGCAGCCCGGCAAGCGCGGCCGCCGTCAGCGGCGTGTGGTTGAGCTGCGCGGCCGCCCCCTCGTACTCGATCGTGACGGCGCGGAAGCCGCCGTCGCGCACGACCGAGAGCTGGCCGGCGAAGGCGCCGAGCAGCCGGCAGAGCTCCATGTAGGGCTTGAGCCGGGGCGCGTCCTCGGCCGACACCGAGGGCATGTTGATCGCGTTCTGCACCGCGCCGGTGAGCAGGAAGTCGCTCATCTGCTCGGCGATCTGCAGCGCCACGTTCTCCTGCGCCTCGGCCGTGCTCGCGCCGAGATGCGGCGTACAGACGACGTTCTCGAGGCCGAACAACGGGCTGTCCGTTGCGGGTTCGATCTCGAACACGTCGAGTGCTGCCCCTGCCACATGCCCCGAGACCAGCGCGTCGTGCAGGTCCTGCTCCACGATCAGTCCGCCGCGCGCGCAGTTGATGATGCGCACGCCCAGCTTCATCCTCGCGATCGCGCGCGCGTCGATGATGTTGCGCGTGCCCTCGGTCAGCGGCGTGTGCAGGGTGACAACGTCGGCGCGCGCGAACAGGTCGTTCAGCTCGACCTTCTCGACGCCGAGTGCCACCGCGCGCGCCTCGGACAGGAACGGATCGTAGGCGATCACCTTCATCTTCAGGCCGAGCGCGCGGTCGGCGACGATCGAGCCGATATTGCCGCAGCCGATCAGCCCGAGCGTCTTGGCATGGAGCTCGACGCCCATGAAGCGGTTCTTCTCCCACTTGCCGGCCTTGGTGGAGATCGACGCCTCGGGGATCTGCCGGGCGAGCGCGAACATCAGGGCGATCGCGTGCTCGGCGGTGGTGATAGCGTTGCCGTGCGGCGTGTTCATCACGACGACGCCGCGCGCGGTGGCCGACTTCACGTCCACGTTGTCCACGCCGATGCCGGCGCGGCCGACCACCTTCAGCCTGGGCGCGACCGCGAGCAGCTCCGCCGTCACCTTGGTGGCGGAGCGGATCGCGAGCCCGTCATAGTCGCCGATGATCGCGCGCAGTTCCGCCGGCGAGAGGCCGGTCCTCACATCCGTCTCGATGCCGCGCGCCTGGAAGATGGCGACCGCGGCAGGCGACAGCTTGTCGCTGATCAGGACTTTCGGCATGGGGAAATTACTCCGCGACGGGAACGGTGGTGAATTGGGCGGCAACGGTCTCGGCGGCCCAGTCGAGCCAGGGCAGCACGGCCGCGATGTCGGCGGTCTCGACGGTCGCCCCGCCCCAGAGCCTCAGCCCCGGCGGGGCGTCGCGATAGCCGCCCGCGTCCAGCGCGACGCCCTCTGTCTCCAGCAGGGATGCGATCGCCTTCGCGGCCTCGGCCTGCTGCGCCGTGGACAAGCGCGTGAACCACGGCGCGGTGATCGAGAGGCAGATCGAGGTGCAGGAGCGCGTCGCCGGATCCTCGGCGAGGAAGGCGTAGTTCGGCGTCGTCTCGACCCAGCCGGCCACCGCGGCGAGGTTCGCCTCAGCGCGCGCGATCAGCCCCGGCAACCCGCCGATCGCCTCGGCCCAGCGCAACCCGTCCAGCGCATCCTCGACGCAGAGCATCGAGGGCGTGTTGATCGTCTCGCCCTTGAAGATGCCCTCGATCAGTTTCCCGCCCGAGACGAGGCGGAACAGCTTCGGCAGCGGCCAGGCAGGCTTGTGGGAGAGCAGCCGCTCGACCGCGCGCGGGGACAGCGCCAGCATCCCGTGCGCCGCCTCGCCGCCCAGCACCTTCTGCCAGGACCAGGTGACGACATCGAGCCGGTCGTAGGGAAGGTCCATCGCGAAGGCGGCCGAGGTGGCGTCGCAGATCGCGAGCCCCTGCCGGTCGGGCGCGATCCAGTCTCCGTCGGGCACGCGCACGCCCGACGTCGTGCCGTTCCAGGTGAATACCACGTCGCGCGACCAGTCCACCGCCGCAAGGTCGGGCAGACGGCCGTAGGGTGCGGCGAGCACGCGATGCTCGATCCTGAGCTGCTTCGCCACGTCCGTGGCCCAGCCCTCGCCGAAGCTCTCGAAGGCCAGCACATCGACCGGGTGCGGCCCGAGCAGGGTCCACATCGCCATCTCGACCGCGCCGGTGTCGGAGCCGGGCACGATGCCGAGGCGCCACTCGGGCGGCATTCCGAGGATCGCGCGCGACCGCGCGATCACCTCGGCGAGCTTGGCCTTCGGCACCTTGGCGCGGTGGCTGCGCCCGAGTGCGGCGCCATCGAGCGCGGCGAGCGACCAGCCCGGCCGCTTGGCGCAGGGGCCGGAGGAGAAACGCGGATTGTGCGGACGGATGGACGGACGGGTGGCGTCATGCGCCATGGCGGTTGCTCCCTTCCAGAAGCGAAGCGTCCCGGTGGGGGGACGTGGCCCGGGCCGGCGTATAGACCCGCGCCCGGTCCGCCGCAAGCGCGTCGCGGGTCGTCAGCCCGACAGGACGATTTCGCCGCGCGCGTAGAGCCGCGCCGCCCCGCCCATCAGCACGCGGTCGCCTGAAAGGTCGCAGAAGAGCACACCGCCGCGCTTCGACGACTGGCGGCAGATGAGCCGGGTGCGCCCGAGCCGCGTCGCCCAGAAGGGCACGAGCTGCGTATGCGCGGCCCCCGTCACGGGGTCCTCAGCGATGCCGACCTTGGCGGCAAAGTAGCGCGAGACGACGTCCGCCACGTCCTGGCCAGCGGCGGTTGCGATGGCGCGGGCCGGACCGCGCGCAGTGGCGATCACACAGGAGCCGTCGGGCGCCGACTCGGTATCGGGCAGCGCGGCGATGCGCGCGTGGTCGGGCGCGAGGGACACGATGGCCGCCGGGTCGTCGAACAGGCAGATCCAGTCCCGCGCCTTCCACACCTCGCGCGGGGCGGTGCCGAGCGCGGCCGCCAGTCCCTCGGGCGGGTGGGTCACGCGGTGCGGCGGATCGGCGGGAAAGTCCAGCACGAATAGCTCGCCCTCGCGAGCGACGCGGAGCGTGCCGGTTTTCGTTGCGAACGCAAAGGGCGGTGCCTCGCCGCGCTCCGTCGCCAGCACGAAGGCGGTCGCGAGCGTGGCATGGCCGCAGAGCGCGACCTCGATCGTCGGCGTGAACCAGCGAAGCCGCCAGCCTGCGGCTTCGCGCACCACGAACGCGGTCTCGGACAGGTTGTGCTCGGCCGCCATCGCCTGAAGCGTTCCGTCCGGCAGCCATTCCGGCAACGGCACCACGGCGGCCGGGTTGCCGGCGAAGCTCCGGTCGGCGAAGGCGTCGACGATGTAGAGCGGCAGGCGCGCCATCAGCCCCGCGCCAGCGCCGCGAGCCGCGCCGGATCGACGGTGACGGCGTGATTCAGCGGCCCGTGGCCATGGCCGTAGCCGGGGGCGGAGGCCATCGCCATCAGCACGTAGTGCCGTGCGCGGATCACGGCCTCGCGCAGCGTCATCCCCTGCGCGAGCCCCGCCGCGATCGCCGATGCAAGCGTGCAGCCGGTGCCGTGGGTATGCCGTGTCTCGACGCGCGCGCTCTCGAACACGTCTGTTCCGTTCAGGGTGGCCAGCAGGTCGGTGACCCGCTCGCCCGGCAGGTGCCCGCCCTTGACCAGCACTGCGCGCGCGCCGAGCGCGAGCAGGGCCTCAGCGGCGCGCCGCATCCCGTCGAGGTCGAGGATCGCGGTGCCCGACAGCGCCTCGGCCTCGGGCACGTTCGGGGTGATCACAGCGGCAAGCGGCAGCAGAAGGCGCGTCAACGCATCGACCGCGCTCTCCTCGAGCAGCCGGTGCCCGCCTTTCGCCACCATCACCGGATCGGCGACGACCGGCACGCCGGGAAGGCGCACGGCGATCTCCTCGGTCACCGCCTCGATCACCGCGGCGTCGTGCAGCATGCCGGTCTTGACCGCATCGGCGCCGAGATCGGCGATCACCACGCCCATCTGCTCGCGGATGAACGCGGGCGGCACCGGGAAGACGCCCGAGACGCCTTCGGTGTTCTGCGCGGTCAGCGCCGTGATCGCGGTCATCGCGAAGGCGTCGAGCGCGGTGACCGCCTTGATGTCCGCCTGGATGCCCGCGCCGCCGCCGGAATCCGAGCCGGCGACGATCAGCACACGGCCCTTCATGCCGCCTCCTCGTGGCCGATCACGCCCTCGATCACGGCCACCAGCGCATCGAGCACACGCTCCATCAGCGCCTCGTCCTCGGCCTCGGCCATGACCCGCACGAGCGGTTCGGTACCGGAACGGCGAATCAGCAGCCGCCCGCGCCCCGCCAACGCAGCTTCCGCCTCGGCCACAGCACGACGGACCGCCGGATGATCGAGCGGCGACACGCCGTTGTGGCGCACATTGCGCAGACGCTGCGGCAGCGGATCGAACTGCCGGCACACCGCGGAGGCCGGCTGCCCGGTCTCGACGATCACTGCCAGCACCTGGAGGGCAGCCACCAGGCCGTCGCCGGTGGTGGCGAAGTCGGACAGGATCACATGGCCCGACTGCTCGCCGCCGAGATTGATCCCCGCCTCGCGCATCCGTTCGGCGAC
>NZ_JBHYDW010000152.1:0-9919 GCF_051860475.1 Elioraea sp.
AGATGGTCGGTCCGAACCGCGCGCGCGAGCTTGAACCCGGGCTGTCGGACAAGGTGCTGCTCGGGGCGTGGTGCCCGATGGACGGCTACGCGAGCTCGTACATGCTGGGGGACGCCTATCGCGAGGCGCTGCGGCGCGCCGATGCCGGCGTGCACGAGTTCACCACCGTGACGGCGATCGGGCGCGCCGGCGGGACGTACGAGGTGTGCACCGACAGGGGCACGTTCCGCGCGCGGCGCGTGGTGGTCGCTGGCGGCGTCTGGATCGGACGCCTGCTGGAACGCGACTTCGGCGTCACCATCCCCGTGACCTGCCGGGTCAACATGGTCTCGGTCACCGAGCGGCTTCCCCCGATCATGCAGCGGGTATTGGGCATCGCGACCAGCCTGCTGACGCTCAAGCAGTCGCGGAACGGCACCGTGCTGATCGGCGGCGGCTGGCAGGGCAGGGGCGACCCGGATCGCGGCGGCTACGAGATCATCCCCGAGAACCTCGTCGGCAATCTGCGGCTCGCCGGCTTCGCCATTCCTGCGCTCAAGCGCGCCCGGGTCGTGCGCACCTGGCTCGGGGTCGAGGGCAGCGTCGCCGATGTCATGCCGCTGGTGGGCGAGATCCCCGGGGCGCCCGAGGCCTACGTGATCGGCTGCGTGCGCGGCGGCTACACGATCGGCCCCTACATGGGCACGCTGCTTGCCGAGCGCATGCTCGGCCGCGAGCCCGAGATGCCCCTGTTCGATCCCGCGCGCGCCGTCATGGCGGCGCCGGCCGCGTCCGCCGATGCCGTGCCCTGACGCGCCGGAGCAGTCCGCTCGTGGGACGCCCGCGAGCAGGCATCAGGCCACCTTGCGGCGGGCAACCTCGTGCGTCTCGACGCCGAGTTCGCGCAGCAGGGCGGCGAGCCGCATCGTTTCGGCCTCGTCGAGCGGCATCACCGGCTCGCGCGGCACGCCGCCGGGCAGCCCGATGAGCGTATGCCCCGCCTTCAGCGCCGCGGGCCAGGTGCCGGTGGCCATGAGCGCCTCGTAGAGCCGCGTCAACGCCTCCTGGAGCTCGCGCGCGGCAGCGTCAAGCTTTCGATCGGCATAGCCCATCAGACGTGCCGCGCGTCCGACCAGCAGCTCGGGCCCGCTCGAGATGAAGCCCGCCGCGCCGAGCTGAAGCCCGGGCAGGATGAACGGCGCCGGCCCGACCAGCACCGCGAGCCTGTCGCGGAACTGATGGATGACGTGCGAGAGGTAGAAGAAGTCGCGCGTCGCCTCCTTCAGCGCCACGACCGGCACCGCCTCGGTGATCGCGCGCATCGTCTCGAGCGTCAGGCTGATGCCCGTGCGCCGCGGCGAGTTGTAGAGCACGATCGGCAAGGGCACGGCGCGATGGATCGCCTCGAACCGCGCCACCAGTTCCGCCGTCGTCGCCTTCATCACATAGGGCTGCGGCCCGACCATCAGGGCCGTGACCCCGGTGTCTGCGACCGCCTCGGCATAGGCGATCGACTGCCTGGCCGTGGTCGCGCTCGCGCCCATCGCCACCGGCACGCGCCCGCCGGCCGCCGCGACGGCCCGGGACGCGAGCAGCCGGCGCTCCTCGATCGAGAGCGTCCAGCTCTCGCCGTTGTCGCCGGCGACGCAGATGCCGTCCGCGCCCTGGTCGATGTGCCATCGCACCAGGGTCTCGAAGGAGTCGACGAGCAGCCGCCCCTCCGCGTCGAACGGCGTGACCACGGCGGGGATGTTGCCGCGGATCGGAAAACTCTGGGCCATGATCGCCTCCTCACGCGGCCGCGGCGCGGGGCGTGAGGCCCAGCCCGTCGAGGATCGCCGCGACCCGCGTGGTTTCGGCGGCGTCCAGGTCCAGCAGCGGCGAGCGGCAGTGCCCGCCGTGCCGGCCGAGCAGGTTCATCGCCGATTTCATGTTCGCCGGGAAGGTGCCCACCTGACGCATCGCCTTGTCGAGCGCGATGCAACGCTGCTGGACACGCCGTCCCTCCTCGACCCGTCCGGCCCTGGCGAGGGCGTAGAGCGCGATCGCCTCGCGGCCCATCACCTGCGCCTCCAGGCTGGAGACGAAGCCCGGGCAGCCCAGCATCACGGCGGCGAAGCCGCGTTCCGCCGAGTGCCCGGCGAACACGCTGATGCGCTCGCCGCAGGCGTCCAGCGTCGCCTCGAGCTCGTTGAAGTCGTTTGAGCTCTGCTTCAGCGCAACGACCCACTCGATGCGGGCGAGCTCGGCGAGCAGCGCGGGTGACATGTTGATGCTGGTGCGCTTGGGCATGTTGTAGAGGAAGATCGGCGCGCGCAGGCCGGTCGAGACCGCCTCGAGATGCGCCTTGATCTCGCGCGGGCCGATCACCGCGTAGTAGGGCGGCATCAGCAGCACGCCGTCGCAGCCGGCCTCGATCGCCGCCCGCGACAGCGCGATCGTCCGGTCGGTACGGATCGCGGTCGTGCCGCCGATCAACGGCACCTTCGGGCCGATCACCGCGCGCGCCCAGCGGAACAGCTGCATCCGCTCCTCGGGATCGAGCGCCCAGGCCTCGCCGGTGCAGCCGCACACGGCGATGCCGTCTGCGCCCTCGTCGAGCAGCTGGGCGATGTTGGCCTTGAAGCGGACCTCGTCGAGCGCGCCGTCCTGGGTAAATGGTGTGGCTACCGCAACGATATTGCCGTGCCAGTCGACCTTGCCGTCGTTCATGATCTCGTCTCCGGATCGGGGTGCGTCATGCGGCTGCGCGGACCTGGCTGAACAGGCCGAGCGAGTCGAGCACGTGACGGATCGCCTCCTTCTCGCCGTCGGACGCCTCGAGCAGCGGCCGCCGCGGGTATCCGCCGGGCCGGTTCAGCATGTTCATCGCCGCCTTCATCACCGCCGGGCCGCTCGCGATGCCGCCCAGGCCGCGGTCGAGCGCAAGCGTGCGCATCTGCACCCGCCGCGCCGCGTCGAACTGCCCGGACTGGGTCAGTGCGAACAGGGAGATCCCCTCGCGTCCCATCACATGGGGGTCGAGGCTGGAGACGAAGCCAACCGCGCCGGCCAGCACCGAGGCCATGCCCCGCTTGGCCGAGTGGCCGGTGAACACCCGGATGCGCTCGCCGCAGGCCGCGACCGTCTGTTCGAACACCGTGAAGTCGAGCGTGCTCTGCTTGATGCCGCAGACCCACTCGATCTCGGCGAGTTCGGCAGCGAAGTCGGCAACCACGTCCACGCCGGTGGATTTCGGCGAGTTGTAGACCAGGATCGGCAGGCGTGCCTCGTCGGAGATGGTCCTGAAATGGGCAACCACCTCGCGGCGTGACGCGCCGCAATAGTAGGGTGGCATGATCATCACGCCATCGACGCCGGTCTCGCGCGCAGCCTTCGTCAGCTCGACCACATCGCCGGTGGGAATGCTGCCGGTGCCGCCGATCACGGTGATGTCGCGCGGCAGGGCCCGGCGCGCCAGGGCAAACAGGCTGAGCCGCTCCGGCCCCTTGAGCGCCCAGGACTCGCCGTTCGACCCGCTGACCACGACGCCGTGCGCGCCCTCCGACGCCAGGAGCTCGACAGCCTCGACGAACCGCTTCTCGTCGATTGCACCGTCCCTGGTGAACGGTGTCACCACCGCCGGGAAGTTGCCTCTCCAGGCCACCTTGCCGTCATTCATTGTTGAGCTCCATCGTTGCGGGTTTTGGCGTAAGGGAGGAGATCGACGGGTCGCGGCCGCGCCGGTCCCGGCGGTGCGCCTATGCGACAACCGCGGCGACCAGCCCAGCACCAGGCACGCCGAACGTGAGGCCGTTGCCGCTCGAGCCGATCGTTGCCGCGAAGAACAGGCCGGCCGCCACCGCCAGAAGCGCGCGCTCGACCACTGCGAGCGGCCGTGTCGCGTGGCCCTCGACGATCATCGGCAGCGTGGCGAGCAGGCACGCGAGCACGGCACCGTCGAGCAGCACCTCGCTCCAGGCGGCGGACAGCAGATCGGAATAGGCGAACGCAAAGGGCAGGAGATAGAGCGCCTTCGCGAGCTTCACCGCCTCCCACCCGGTGCGCATCGGCGGTGCGTCGGCGATCCGTGCGGCCACCATCGCCGTCATGCAGATCGGCGGCGTGATCGTCGAGTCCTGGCTGAACCAGAAGATGATGAGATGTGCGGCCAGCACGCCGGTACCGAGCTCGACCAGAGCAGGGGCACCGAGCGCCGCGATGAGCACATAGGAGGCCGTCACGGGCAGGCCCATGCCGAGGACATAGGACATGATGGCGATCAGGAGGATCCCGAGCGCAAGCGAGCCACCCGACAGGCTCAGGATGATCGATGAGACCTTCACGATCAGCCCGGTCATGGTGATCACGCCGTAGATCACGGCGGCACTGGCCGAGAGCGCGGTGATCGTGATCACCGTCATCGTACTCGCCTCGAACGCCAGCAGAAGCATGGCCGGCGTCATGCGCGTTGCGGCGCGCAGAACGCCGACGGCGACGATCGCGATCACGCAGAGCGCGCTGGCGTAGAACGGCGTGTAGCCGATCACCAGCATGTAGATGAGCACGACAATCGGGATGAAGATGTGTCCGCCTGCGGCGATCACCGGCCAGAGCCGTGGCAGGGCGGACGTCGGCAGTCCCTGGAGGTCGCGCTTGCGTGCCTTGATGTCGACATACGCGTAGAGCCCCAGATAATAGAGCAGTGCCGGCACGACCGAGTAGAGCAGGATCGTCGTCAGCCCGACGCCGGTGAAGGCGACCATCAGGAAGATGCCCGCGCCCATCAGGGGCGGGGTCAGCGCGCCGCCGAGCGAGGCGGTGCTTTCGATCGCGCCCGCCTCGACTGACGTGAAACCGGTCCGCTTCATGAGCGGAATGGTCATCGGGCCGGTCGTCGCCACGTTGCTCACCGTCGAGCCGGACAGCATGCCCATCAGCGCGCTCGCGATGACGGCGACCTTGGCCGGGCCGCCGCGCCGCGCGCCGGCCAGTGCCATCGCAAGGTCCGTGAACACGGTATCGCCGCGCGAGACCCGCAGGAACACGCCGACCATGAGGAAGGTGAACAGGAATGTCGCCGTTATCCCCATGATGAAGTTGAACATGCCGTCGGACAGGACGTAGAGATGTTCGATCAGGCGCATGTAGTCGGTGCCGCGGTGCTCCAGCACACCGGGCCAGATCGGTCCTGTCAGCGCGTAGGCGATGAACACCAGGTTGATGACGACGATCGTCATGCCGACGGTGCGGCGGGTGGTCTCGAAGATCACGACCAGGGCGAGCGTGCCCATCGCGAGGTCGAGCGGGTCGAGCGGCTCGAAATACGCCATGCGGTCCTGGAAGCGCAGCACGCTGTAGTAGGCCCAGAGGAAAGGCGCCGCTGAGCCCAGCGCCAGCAGCCATTCCGCCCAGCCGGGATTCCGTTCCCGTCCGCGTCGGCCGGGCGGGTAGACGAGCAGGATGATGGGCAGCGCGATCGCAAGATGCAGTGCAGCGGTCTGCGTCGGTCCCATCGGGATGAGGAACGGCAGAACCAGCGTCCAGATACTCAGGCCGATCGCGGCAAGGGTGACGACATGACCGCCAGTTCCGGCGATCCGTCGCTGGTCTGTGGGGATCACCGTCCGACGCAGTTCCCCCAGCCGGACGTCGCCGAGGCCGGTCAGGTCGCCGATGTGGCGCATGGCGGATCCGCGCCCCGTTGTCAGAGCGATGCCGCCACGGCCGGCCCGCACGTCCCGCCGGCCATGGCGGGGGAACGTGACCGTCTCAGTTGATCCAGCCGCGTTCGCGGTAGTAGCGCGCCGCACCCGGATGGATCTCGATGCCCAGTCCCTTCACCATCTCCTGGGGCTTCCACGCGTTGAACGCCGACGCGGCGCTCGCAAGACGGACCTGGTTCTCGGCGATCGACTTGACGATGTTGTAGGCCATCGTGTCGTCGAGCTCGGTCGTGGTGAAGTAGATGTAGGGCATGCCGAGCGTCACGACCTCGGCCGGCTGGTTCGGATAGGTGCCGGGAGGCATGCGGACTTCGAGCATTCCCCAGCGCTCGGCGATCCGCGACGCGATCGCGTGCTCGATCGACAGGATGCGGGAGTCCGGGCGCGCCGACATCAGCGAGATGATGTCGGCCGCCGGCGGATTGATGAAGAAGTTCACGACCTCGAACTGCCGGTTCCTCCAACCGTCCGCCCGGCCCGCGGTATTCAGCAACTCGACGCGCCCGCCCGCACTGCGCACCGCGGCGATGCTCGAACCGTAGCCGGTCAGCACCTCCTGGATCATGAACAGCTCGGTCGAGCCGGTCGGTCCGGTCGCCATCACCAGTGGCCTGCCGGCCCGGACGGCGGCCGCGAAATCCATGTCGTGCGCGACCACGATGTGGAGCGCATTCGACACCATCGAGGCGAGCGCGCGGAGCTTCGGGAAGGCCTGCCGGTACATCTCGTTGTCGCCCTGCTGCGCGAGCCGGAGGAACGGCGCGTAGGACACGCCGATCTGGGCGTTGCCGCTGCCCACGCTCAGCACATTGGCCACGCCGCCCGCCGATGGTGTGACCGAGACCGGCTGGCCCTGGTAGAGCGCATTCACCGCTTCCGCAACGACCGCGGCCACCGGGAACCAGGTGCCGGTCGGACTCCCGGTCGTGAAGTTGATCGGCGGATGCCGCGGCAGGCTCTGGGCATGCGCCTGGACGGCGACGCATCCGGCGGTGGCGATGGTCGCAACCATCATTCCAAAGGATCTGCGCTTCATCGGTCTCCCTTTCGTTTGCCTTCGTGGTATCGGTTCAGCCTTGGTCTTCTGCAGGCGCCGTCTCCGGTCCGGCTGCCTGACGGTCGACGCGGTTGCCGAGGCCGGTTTGGGCATCCATCCGTCGTCGGCCGGTCGCGTTGCAGGAGTGACCCCTTGCGCGGCCTCGACGCTCCCCTGACGGCCCATGCGTTGCTTGGCAGGAATGGGCGGGACGGAGAACGGAGGTCCGGAACGCAGTCGCGGTGGGACGGTCGCATCCAACGGCGCGCCGAGCCGTGATCATGGCCGCATGCATCCGCTGGTCGTCTCCCGTCTGCGCGGCACGCGCCGCCTGCCCGGCGACGAACGCAGGCGGGGAGGGGCTCAACGCACGCATGTCCGTCCCTGAGGACGCATGCCATCGCGTGCGCAGTGGTGGACCTAGGCGAACGAGCGATCACCACGGGCAGGTCACCAAAGGATTTTCTGTCGACCGTATACGCGAGCATCCGGGACGCTCACGCCGCGTGTCAAGGGGATGCTTGGGAGCCAGCTGACCCGGGTGACCACGGACCACGCGACTGATGCGCCGCAGCATCGATCAGCGGCAAAGGCCGCTGAGCGCGCAGAGGCTGGGCGCGCGGCTCTTGTCCACCCGTGACGCCCTGACCGGCGCGTCGACTGCTCATGTCGGGGCGCTCCGGACGTCGACCCGACGGGCTCAGCGCGGCACACGGGCGCTCGGCCATCCGACCTGCGTCCCGCGAGCCGGGCAACGGGCGCCCCGCCGCAGGCGATGACCTCTGGTGCAGGTCGGGAGCCCGCGGCCTGTCCGGCCGGCCCACGGAGGCCGTGCATCGGTTGAGGGACCGGCGGGTCCGGGCCTGCGCGGCTGAGCACCTCCCGAATGCCGCCGGGGACCGGCCGACGACGATCCCCCAGCGCCACGGCGTCCCGGGTCGGGGCGCCATCAGATGCCGCATGAAGGTGCGGCGACAGCGTCAGGGTGGCGCTGCCGCATGTCGGTGGTGGGTCATGCCGTCCGGTCGGCACCCATCGACGGTCCGGAAGAGCGCCAGCCCCGGCCGCCCAGGCATTGGCTGGAGGACCTCGCGGACCGGGTCGGCGTCGGGCGCCTGCCCCCACGCCTGCGCCAGTGCGCGCCCGTCCATTCCCTCCGCGGGCATGCCGAGCAGGGCGAGGATGCTAGGCGCGACATCGGTCAAGTCCGCGGCACTCCGCATCACGGCACCGGGCAGGATCGGTCCGCCCGCCATCGCCAGCACGGTCGCGAGCTCGCGCTGATGCAGGCCGCCATGCATGCCGCCGCCGACTGGCACGTCCCCGGTATCGATCAGCCCGCGGCCAGGCACGCCGCGCACATCGGGCGCGCTCGAGCCGGCGAAGGTGACGGCGAGATCGGGCGACCGGGCATGGCGCGCGCCCAGCGCGGCCAGTGGGATCGTTCCGGGAACGCTGTCCTCACGCGCCAGAACGAGCCCGCTCCAGGGCTGGGCATTCAGCCACGCGGCAAGACGCGGCGCGTGGGCGCTGTCGCGCAGCCAGAGACCGGGCGCCCCGCCGCCGCCGAGCGCGATCTCGGTGCCGGTGCCGAAGTCGCGCCCGGCCGCAAAGCCGCCGTCCCGCAGCAGCGCCCGCAGATCGACGTGTGCCTCGCCGGTGACATGGCCGTGGTCGGACAGCGCGATCACGACGATCCCGTCTCGATCCGGCTGGGTCTCGCGCCAGCGCAGCACATCCGCAAAGGCGGCATCGACCGCACGCATCGCCGCCTCGGCCTCGGCGCTGCCGACGCCACGATAGTGGTAGGTGACATCCGGCTCGCTCGACCAGAACGCCGCGACCTCCGCCGGCCGCTCGGCCAGCACGTGCTCGACGAACAGCCGGGCGGCGTGACGCACGCGCGGCGTGTTCGGGGTCGTGGCGGGCGGTGCTGCGCCGAAGCGGGCCTCGAGCCCGCGCGCGGGCCCGACCGCCTCCTCCGGATGCCAGCGGAACGCGTCGAGCGCGCAGGCCTCGGGGAAGAACGCCCGCCCGGCGCCGACCGTGCCGGTCCAGACCACGTCGAGCGCCTTGCCGGCAGCGGCAAGACGCGCGCCGAGCGAGGGCACCGCGAGCAGTCGGCCATGGGCCGCGACCAGCGCTTCGATATCGGCCGCGTTCTTGGTGTTCAGCACACGCCCAGGCGCGGCCGCGGCGTCGTAGAGACTGTTCGCCACCAGACCATGCGTGCCCGGGCGACAACCAGTCGTGAGAGAGGGGATCGCCACCCGCGTCTCGGAGGGGAACACGCTGCGCGCGTTCGCGAACACGGTTCCCCCCGCCATGAACCGCGCGAGATGCGGCATGGTGGTCTCGGTCACGCGATCAGGGCGCAGCCCGTCGAAACCGAACAGCACGACTCGGGAGGTCAGCGGCATCGCGTGAGTCTAGCGCAAGGTCGGATCGAGGCGGTCGCGCAGCCAGTCGCCGACCAGGCTGATCGACAGCGTGGTCAGCACGATCGCCACCGCGGGGGAGAGCATGATCCAGGGCGCGCGCGTGATGTACTCACGCCCGTAGCCGACCATGTTGCCGAGGCTGGTCATCGGCGGCTGGACACCGAGGCCGAGGAACGAAAGTCCGCTCTCGAGCAGGATGATCTCGGGAAAGGTGAGCGTCATCGTCACGATCAGGGTCGAGGCGATATTGGGCAGCACGTGCAGCCCGTAGATGCGCGCCGAGCTCGCGCCCAGCTGGCGCACCGCGTTGGCGTACCCCTGCTCGTTCGCCGCGATCGTCAGGCCCCGCGTGATGCGCGCGTAGCGTTCCCAGCCATGGAACCCCATCAGCGCGATGAACAGCGGCAGCGCGTTGCCGAAGAACGCAAGCACGCTCAGCGCGATGATCAGGAATGGCATGGAGGCCTGGAAGTCCACGAGCGCGAGCACGACCTGCTCGATGCGGCCGCGGAAATGGGCGGCCAGCAGGCCGAGCGAAGTCCCGAGCACCGCGCTGATGATGGTCGCGCCGAAGGCGATCAGTGCGCTCATCCGGATCGAGACGATCAGGCGCGAGAGCACGTCGCGGCCGAGTTCGTCGCTGCCCAGGATGTGGCGCCAGTCTCCGCCCATGAACAGAGGCGGCGACAGCCGTGCCCGCAGGTCAAGCGCGGTGAACGAGTACGGAGCGAGGCTGTCGGCGAACAGCGCGACCACCA
>NZ_JBHYDW010000153.1:0-9899 GCF_051860475.1 Elioraea sp.
ATCGCCGCGCTCGATGACCGCCGATTCACGATCCGGCTGAAGCGCCCCTTCGCGATGCTGGCGGACGCGCTCGCCAAGCCGGGCAGCATCGCCTGCTTCGTGATGCCCGAGCGCATCGCGGCCGCCGACCCGATGCGTCCCTTCGGCCCGGCTGAGGTGATCGGCTCCGGGCCGTTCCGGTTCCGCCCGGACGAGTTCGTGCTCGGTGCGCGCGTCGTCTATGAGCGGTTCGACGGCTACCTGCCGCGCGCCGATGGCGAGGCCGCGTTCACCGCGGGGCCGAAACGCGTGCAGGTGGACCGCGTCGAGTGGCAGATCATCCCCGACCCGGCGACTGCGGCCGCGGCGTTGCGCGCGGGCGAGGTGGAGTGGTGGGAGCGCGCCACCGCCGACCTGCACCCGATGCTCGCGCGCGAGCGTGACGTGGTGGTCGCGATCCCGGACACGCTCGGCTTCATCGCGACGTTCCGCCCGAACCATCTCCACCCGCCGTTCGACAACCCGATGCTGCGGCGCGCGCTGCTGCCGGCGGTGAACCAGGCGGATTTCGGCGCCGCGATCGCCGGCGCCGACCCCCGGTTCTGGCGCACCAACGTGGGCGTGTTCGCGCCCGGCACGCCGCTCGCGACCGAGGCGGGGTTGGAGGCGATGCGATTCGACCTCGGCCGCGCACGCCGGCTGGTCGCCGCGAGCGGCTACGCAGGCGAGCCCGTCGTCGTGCTCGCCGCGACCGACGTGCCGGCGACCGCGGCGATGAGCGAGGTGGGCGCCGACATGCTGCGCAAGGCCGGGCTCACGGTCGACTACCAGACCATGGACTGGGCAAGCGTGGTGCGCCGGCTCGGCTCGCGCGAGCCGCCCGGGCGCGGCGGCTGGAACGCGTACTTCTCGTCCTGGGCCGGGCTCGACCACATCAACCCGGCCGGGCATCTGGTGCTGCGGGGCAACGGACGGGCGGGCTTCGTCGGCTGGCCCGAGAGCGCCCGCATCGAGGCGTTGCGCGAGGCGTGGTTCGAGGCCACGAGCCTGGAAGAGCAGCGCCGCATCGCTGCGGACCTCCAGCGCCAGGCCATGGAGGACGTGCCCTATATCCCGCTCGGCCAGTACTTCCTGCCGATGGCGCATCGCCGAACGCTCGTGGGCGCACGCCAGCCGGGGGGGATCCCGCTGTTCTGGGGGGTCCGCAAGGCGTGATCGCCGGGTTCGGCATGTTCGCGCTACCCTCTTGCGGTCGCGCGCGCGGGCGCTAGGCTGCATCCGAGGGCCGTCGGCAGCGCACGCGGGCTGCGACGGCGTTTCGACCGCGGACCGCGTGTGCTTGGGAGACGCCGGTCCCGGACAACCGCAAAGGGAGCGCGGAGGGACCGAATGAAGCGACGCACGTTTATCGCAACGGCAGCCGGGGCAACGGCTGCTGCGGCAACCGGATTTTCCGCACCTGCCCTCGGGCAGGGGGCGGCGGCGCGCACGCTGCGCTTCGTGCCGCAGGCCAATCTCGCCAACTTCGATCCGATCTGGGGCACGCAGTATGTCGTGCGCAACGGCTCGGCGCTGGTGTGGGACACGCTCTACGGCGTGAACAGCAAGCTCGAGCCCAAGCGCCAGATGGTCGAGGGCGAGGAGCACGACGCGGAGTTCAAGACCTGGACCTTCCGCCTGCGCCCGGGCCTGAAGTTCCATGACGGCGAACCGGTGCTGTCCAAGGACGTCGTGCAGAGCCTGATCCGCTGGATGCCGCGCGACCCGATGGGCCAGCTGATTCGTGCCCGCGTGGACGCACTCGAGGCGGTGGATGACCGGACGTTCCGGTTCCGGCTCAAGTCGCCGTTCCCGAAGATGGTCTTCGCGCTCGGCAAGAACAACACGCCGATGTCCTTCATCATGCCGGAGCGGATCGCCAAGACCGATTCGTTCCAGCAGATTACCGAGATCGTCGGCTCCGGCCCGATGCGCTTCAAGCGCGACGAGTGGGTGCCGGGCTCGCGCGCGGTGTTCGAGAAGTTCGACGGCTACGTGCCGCGCGAGGAGGCGCCCGACTGGCTCTCCGGCGGCAAGCGCATGCTGGTCGAGCGGATCGAGTGGCACATCCTCCCCGACGCCGCGACCGCGGCGGCTGCGTTGCAGAATGGCGAGGTGGACTGGTGGGAGACGCCGCTGCCCGACCTGATCCCGATCCTTCGGCGCAACCGCAACATCGAGGTCGACATCGCCGATCCGCTCGGCAACATCGGCAGCTTCCGCCTGAACCACCTGCACCCGCCCTTCAACGACGTGCGCGCGCGCCGGGCGATCCAGATGGCGCTGAACCAGGAAGACTACATGCGCGCGATCGTCGGCTCGGACGACAACCTCTGGAAGCCGCTGCCATCGTTCTTCACGCCGGGCACGCCGGCCTACACCGAGGCGGGCGGCGAGGTCCTGAAGGGGCCGCGCGACATCGAGGGGGCGAAGCGCCTGCTCGCCGAGGCCGGCTACAGCGGCCAGCCGATCACCGTGCTGGTGGCGCAGGACCAGGCGCCGCTGAAGGCGATGGGCGAGGTCACCAACGCGCTGCTGCGCAGCCTCGGCATGAACGTCGACTTCGTCGCGACCGACTGGGGCACGGTCGGCCAGCGCCGCGCCTCGAAGTCGCCGCCGGGCCAGGGCGGATGGCACATCTTCCATACCTGGCACGCGGGCGCCGACTGCATCGCGCCTGCCTCTTACAACGCGGTGCGCGGCAACGGCGACGGCGCCTGGTTCGGCTGGCCGACCAGCGAGGCGACCGAGGCCGCGGTGGCGAAGTGGCTCGATGCAGCCACGCCCGAACAGGAGAAGGCCGCCTACGAGGAGATCAACCGCGCGGCGATGGCGGACGTGGTCTACATCCCGAACGGGTTCTATCTCGGCTATCAGGCTTGGCGACGGAACGTCACGGGCATCCAGAAGGGGCCGCTGCCGTTCTTCTGGGGCGTGGCGAAGGGCTGATCGGAGCGGAGAAGGGAGGTTCGCATGCGACGCAGGACATTCATGGGCGCGGCGGCCGCGACGCCGGTCGCGCTCGCCGCGCCGCGGGTGCACGGCCAGGTCTCGGCCACCCGCACGCTGCGGATTGTGCCGCAGGCGAACCTCACCTCGCTCGACCCGGTCTGGACCACGGCGACCATCACCCGGACGCACAGCTTCCTGGTGTACGACACGATCCTGGCGGTCGATTCCGACTTCCAGGTCAAGCCGCAGCTCGCTGCCGGCTGGCAGATCGAGGATGACGGCAGGACCTACATCTTCACCCTGCGCGACGGGCAGCGATTCCACAACGGCGAGCCCGTGCGCGCGCAGGACTGTGTGGCCAGCGTCAAGCGCTGGTGGGCGCGCGACGGCTACGGCCAGGAGATCGCCAAGCGCCACGACAGCATCGAGGTGCTGGACGACAGGCGGTTCCGCATCAAGTTGCAACGGCCGTTCTCGCATCTGCTCTCGGCGATCGCCAAGCCGAACGCGAGCCCGTGCTTCGTGATGCCCGAGAGCGTCGCGAACACCGATCCGTTCACCGCGATCACCTCCTATGTCGGCTCGGGTCCGTACCGGTTCCTGCGCGACGAGTGGAACCCGGGCTCCCGCGTCGCCTACGCGAAGTTCGAGGGCTACGTGCCGCGTCAGGAGCCGCCCGACTGGACGGCCGGGGCGAAGCTCGCCAACGCCGAGCGGATGGAGTGGCACATCATCTCCGACCCGGCGACCGCCGGGGCGGCGCTGCAATCGGGCGAGGTCGATTTCTGGGAGCTGCCGCTGCACGACCTGCTGCCGGTGCTGAACCGCAACCGCAACATCGAGGTGGTGGTGCGCGACCCGATCGGCACGGTGGGGATGATGCGGCTGAACCACCTCCATCCGCCGTTCGACAACCCCGAGATCCGCCGCGCGCTGCTGCTCGCGGTCGACCAGGAGGACTACCTCAAGGCGGTGGTCGGCGACGACCCGTCGATGTTCTCGACCAGCTACTCCTACTGGTCGAACGGCAGTCCGATGCACAGCGAGGCCGGCGCCGACCCCTTGAAGGTGCGCAATCTGGAGCGCGCGCGCGCGGCCTTGCAGGCGGCGGGCTACAACGGCCAGAAGGTCGTGCAGCTGCACGCGAGCGACTTCCCCACGATCGCCGCGCAGAGCCAGGTGACGGCGGATCTGCTGCGCCGCCTCGGCGTCAATCTCGAGTTCGTTGCGACCGACTGGGGCACGGTGGTGCAGCGGCGCGCGAGCCGCGAGCCTTCGGACCGGGGCGGCTGGAACGTGTTCCACACCACCTGGGCGGGCCCCGACTGGTTCGATCCGGCCGCCGCGGTGGGCATGCGAACGAACGGTCTGAACGCGTGGTTCGGCTGGCCGAGCAGCGAGAAGATCGAGGCGCTGCGCGATGCCTGGTTCGATGCGCCCAATCTTGACGAGCAGAAGCGCATCGCCACCGAGATCCAGCTGGAGGCGTTCCAGGTGGTGCCGCATGTACCGCTCGGGCATTTCCTCTCGCCCTCGGCGATGCGGCGCAATGTCACCGGGCTGATCAAGAGCCCGGTGGTGCTGTTCTACAACATGGCCAAGACGGCCTGACGGACGGAGCGGGCGACGGAGCGAGACGGCCCCACGATGATCGGACGCCGCGCCACGGCGGGTCTGGCTGCGGCCGCCCTCGCCGTGACCGCGCTCGCCGCGCCGGCCGTGCGCGCTCAGACAGCGGCGCGCACGCTCCGCTTTGTTCCGCACGCGGCGCTGGGGAATCTCGATCCCATCTGGGGCACGCAGTACGTCGTGCGCAACGCGGCGATGCTGGTCTGGGACACGCTCTACGGCATCGACAGCAGGCTCGAGCCGAAGCCGCAGATGGCCGAGGGGCACGAGATCTCCGAGGATCGCCGCGCCTGGACGATCCGGCTCCGCCCCGGGCTGAAGTTCCATGACGGCGAGCCCGTGCGCGGGTCGGACGTGGTCGCGAGCCTGGAGCGCTGGATGGTGCGCGACCCGATGGGTCAGGCGATCCGGGCGCTGCGCGAGGAGTTCGCCGCACCGGACGACCGCACGGTCCGCCTCCGCTTGGCCGCGCCTTACCCCCGGCTGCTGCAGGCGCTCGGCTCGATCGGTGCGCCCTGCGCGTTCATCATGCCCGAGCGCCTGGCGCGCACCGATCCCTTCGTCCAGATCGAGGAGGCGATCGGCTCCGGCCCGATGCGGTTCGTCCGGGACGAGTGGGATCCCGGCAAGCGCGCCGTGTTCGAGCGCTTCGACGGCTATGAGCCGAGGGCGGAACCGGCCGACTGGATCTCGGGCGGCAAGCGGATCGCGTTCGATCGGATCGAGTGGCTCGTGCAGGCCGACCCGGAGGCGATCGCGACCGCCCTGCAGGCGGGCGAGGTTGACTGGTGGGAGCAGGTCTCGCCCGACCACGCGCCCGTGCTGCGCCGCAACCGGCAGATCGTGCTCGACATCGCCGATCCGCTCGGGAACATCGGCAGCCTGCGCTTCAACCACCTGCATCCGCCGTTCGACGACGTGCGTGCGCGCCGCGCGGTCGCGCTGGTGGTCGATCAGGCCGACTACATGCGCGCGGTGGTCGGCGACGACGACGTGCTGTGGCGGCGCGTGCCTTCGTTCTTCACGCCTGACACACCGCTCTATTCCGATGCCGGCGGCGAGGTGCTGTCCGGTCCGCGCGATCTCGACCGCGCGCGACAGCTGCTCGCCGAGAGCGGCTATGACGGCCGCCCGGTCACGCTGCTGGTGGCCGAGGATGTGGGCCCTCTCAAGGCAATGGGACAGGTGACGCACCGGATCCTGCGCGAGCTCGGCTGCGTGGTGGATTTCGTCTCCACGGACTGGGGCGCGGTCGCGCGACGGCGGGCCGTGAAGGCGCCGCCGGCGGAGGGCGGCTGGAACCTCTTCCACACCTGGCACGCCGGCGTGGACTGCGCGAGCCCGGCAGGCTACACGGCTCTGCGCACCAACGGCGACGGTGCGTGGTTCGGCTGGCCCAACGATCCAGGCATCGAGCGGCTGCGCGAGGCCTGGTTCGCCGCGGCCACGCCGGCCGAGGAGCGGGCGGCGGTCGCCGAGCTGAACCGCGCGTCGATGGCGTTCATGACCTGGGTTCCGACCGGGCTGTTCATGGCCTACCAGGCGTGGCGCCGCGGCGTCAGCGGTATCACCAAGGCGCCGCTGCCGCTGTTCTGGGGCGTCGCCAAGGCATAACGCGCAAGGGGGCGTTCGAGCACGATGCTGGCCTATATCGCGCGGCGGGTCCTCTCCACCATCCCGGTGATGCTGGTGGTGGCGTTCGTCGTGTTCTCGATGCTGCTTCTCTCGCCCGGCGACCCGGCGGCGGTGATCGCGGGCGACCAGGCGACGCCGGAGGACGTCGAGCGCATCCGCGCGGCGCTTGGCCTCGATCGGCCGTTCTTCGTGCAGTTCGTCGAGTTCCTCTGGCGGCTCGTGAACTTCGATCTCGGCACCTCGATCTTCACCAACCTGCCGGTGACGCACATGATCGCGCAGCGGATCGAGCCGACCGTCGCGCTGATGGTGCTGACGATCATCTTCTCGGTCGGGATCGCTGTCCCGCTTGGTGTCGTCGCGGCTTGGAAGGTGGGCAGCTGGATTGATCGCATGGTGATGGTCTTCGCCGTGTTCGGTTTCTCGGTTCCGGTCTTCGTGATCGGCTACGTCCTGGCCTATATCTTTGCACTCCAGCTCGACTGGCTGCCGGTACAGGGCTACACGCCGCTCTCACGCGGCTTCTGGCCGTTCCTTCAGAACCTGATCCTCCCGACCATCGCGCTCGGTTCGGTCTATATCGCGCTCATCGCGCGCATCACCCGCGCGACGATGCTGGAAGTTCTGGCTCAGGATTACATCCGGACTGCCAAGGCGAAGGGCCTCGGCACGCGGCCGATCCTGTTCCTGCACGCGCTGAAGAACGCCGCCGTGCCGATCAGCACCGTCATCGGCATCGGCATCGCGCTCCTGATCGGCGGCGCGGTGGTGACCGAAAGCGTGTTCGCCATCCCGGGCCTCGGCCGCCTCACCGTCGATGCGATCCTGCGGCGCGACTACCCCGTCATCCAGGGTGTGGTGCTGCTGTTCAGCTTCGTCTACGTGCTGGTGAACCTCATGATCGATCTGCTCTACACGGTGTTCGACCCGAGGATCCGGTATTGAGCCCCGACACCGCAGTCGCGGCCTCCCCCGCGCAGACCGAGGTCTTCGCGCCCCTCAAGGCGCGGGGCCGGATTCGCACCTTCTACTGGCGCTATCCTGCCATCGCCTTCGGCGGGTCGTTGCTGGTCGTCATGATTCTGGTCGCAGTCTGTGCGCCGCTGCTGTCGAGCGTCGATCCGCAGTCACTCGCTCCAGCCCTGCGCGTTCGCCAACCCTCGGCTCAGTTCTGGTTCGGCACCGACATGCTGGGCCGCGACGTCTACACCCGGGTCATCTACGGCACGCGGGTCTCACTGATCGTCGGATTTGCGGTGGCACTTCTTGCCTCGCTCCTGGGGCTGGTGATCGGACTTGTGTCCGGCTTCATCAGGATCCTCGACGGCGTGATCATGCGGATCATGGACGGATTGATGTCCATCCCGCCGATCCTGCTGGCCATCGCGTTGATGGCGGCCACGCGAGGATCGGTGCAGAACGTGATCATCGCCATCACCATCGCCGAGATCCCGCGCGTCTCGCGCCTCGTGCGCAGCGTGGTGCTGTCGCTGCGCGAGCAGCCCTTCGTCGAGGCGGCGATCGCGGCGGGCACCACCACGCCGCGCATCATCGTGCGCCACATCCTGCCGAACACGCTGGCGCCGCTGACCGTGCAGGCGACCTATATCTGCGCCTCGGCGATGATCACCGAGGCGATCCTGTCCTTCATCGGCGCCGGCACGCCGCCGATCATTCCGTCCTGGGGCAACATCATGGCGGAGGGGCGGGCGCTGTGGCAGGTGGCCCCCTACATCGTGTTCTTCCCCGCGCTGTTCCTGTCGCTGACCGTGCTGTCGGTGAACCTGCTCGGCGACGGGTTGCGCGACGCGCTCGATCCGCGTCTCGCGAAGCGCATCTGAGGGGAGGGGGGCGATGGCTGAGCGTCTGCTGGAGGTCGAGGACCTGCGCACGCATTTCCGCACCATGGACGGCACGGTGCGCGCGGTCGATGGCGTGTCGTTCCACATCGCGAGCGGCGAGACGCTTGCGGTGGTGGGCGAATCCGGCTGCGGCAAGTCGGTCATGTCGATGTCGATCCTGCGGCTGATCCAGGAGCCGCCCGGCAGGATCACCGGATCGATCCGCTTCAAGGGGCGCGAGCTGCTCAAGCTCTCCGAGAGGGAGATGCGCGACATCCGCGGCAACGAGATCAGCATGATCTTCCAGGAGCCGATGACGTCGCTCAATCCGGTGCTGACGGTCGGGCGGCAGATCGGCGAGACGCTGAAGCTGCACCAGGGGATGGACGACAGGGCGGCCGAGGCGCGGGCGGTCGAGATGCTCGATCTCGTGCACATCCCCGAGGCCCGGCGCCGCGTGAAGGAGTATCCGCACCAGCTCTCGGGCGGCATGCGTCAGCGCGTCATGATCGCGATGGCGCTCGCCTGCAACCCGCAACTGCTGATCGCCGACGAACCCACCACCGCGCTCGACGTCACGATCCAGGCGCAGATCCTGGAGCTGATGAGCGAACTCAAGTCGAAGGTCGGCGCGGCGATCCTGCTGATCACGCATGATCTCGGCGTGGTCGCCGAGATGGCGGAGCGGATCGTGGTGATGTACGCCGGCCGCAAGGTCGAGGAGGCGACGGCGATCGACCTGTTCGGCAATCCGCGCCATCCCTACACCCAGGGCCTGCTCGGCGCGGTGCCCAAGCTCGGCTCCTCGCTCGAGGGCCAGGGGCGCACGCGGCTCTCCGAGATCCCCGGCATCGTGCCGAACCTGAAGACGCCGATCGCGGGCTGCGCCTTCGCCTCCCGCTGCCCGAACGTGACCGATCTCTGCCGCAAGGTGGCACCCGGCGTCGAGCTGAAGGCGCCCGGCCATTCGGTCGCCTGCCACCATGCGCCGCGCGAGGCGATCGCCGCATGACACCCGCTCCCGCCAAGCCCGCCACGCGCCCGCTGCTCGAGGTCAACGACCTCAAGAAGCACTTCCCGATCCGGTCCGGCTTCCTCTCCGGCATCTCGGGCTACGTCTATGCCGTGGACGGCGTGTCGTTCTCGATCAACCGCGGCGAGACGCTCTCGCTGGTCGGCGAGTCCGGCTGCGGCAAGTCCACGGTCGGGCGCACGGTGCTGCGCCTGATCGAGCCGACCGCCGGCCAGGTGCTGCTGGACGGCGAGCGGATCGACGACATCCCCCTGCGCCGCCTGCGTCCGCTGCGCCGGCGCATGCAGGTGGTGTTCCAGGACCCGTTCTCCTCGCTCAACCCGCGGCTCAAGGTGCGCGATATCCTGGCCGAGCCGATCACCAATTTCGGTCTCGCCGCGTCCAGGGGCGAGCTCGACGACCGGCTCGCCGACCTGATGGACAAGGTGCGGCTGCCGCGCGACGCGATGAACCGCTTCCCGCACGAGTTCTCGGGCGGCCAGCGCCAGCGCATCGGCATCGCGCGCGCGCTCGCCCCGGGCTCCGACCTGATCATCTGCGACGAGGCGGTCTCGGCGCTCGACGTCTCGGTGAAGGCGCAGATCGTCAACCTGCTGTCCGACCTTCAGGACGAGCTCGGCGTCTCCCTGCTCTTCATCAGCCACGACCTCGCGATCGTCGAGCACATCACCCACCGTGTCGCCGTCATGTATCTCGGCAAGATCGTCGAGGTCGCCGACAAGAGAACGCTGTTCGCCGCGCCGAAGCACCCCTACACCGAGGCGCTGCTGTCGGCGGTGCCGGTGCCGGAC
>NZ_JBHYDW010000154.1:0-9854 GCF_051860475.1 Elioraea sp.
GGCGGTTTGCGGCGTGGCATGCAGCGGCTCCTTCAGCTCCACCCTACGGCCCCAAACACGAAATTTCCGATAGACCCCTCTCAGCCGTCGTTACGAAAGCAAATGGTACTGCCATCTCCGACTCACATACTGGCACCTGAGATTGTCGCCCCCGCCACCTCGACCAACATCTTCCGCGTGATCGCCGCCCGGTACGCCTCCATGTCGCGCGCGCACCACGAACGCGCCCGGGCCGCCGATCACCTCCTCCGCGTAGGAGCGGTCCAGCGCCGGCTCGACGTCGAGGATCGCCACGCCGTTGATCGTGACGCCGGCCGCGAGCGCCGCGGCCCGCGCCTCCGCCACCGGGCGGCCGTCGTTGCTCACCCCGTTCGCCGAGATGTCGAGCACGCGCCGCTCCGCCTCGGCCCCGAACCGCCGGAACAGGCCGACCGCCGCGTCGATCGCGCCGCTGATCGAGGTATGGCCCGGCAGCGGCGCGCGCGGCCAGGATGCGCCCGGCCACCGCCTCGGCCTCGGCCAGCGTGTCGATCACGGTCCACGGCACGGTCACGCTCTGCTGGCCGCGGCTTGCCCACTCGATCACGGCGACCGCGACGCGCTGCCGTGCCCCGCCGCGCACCACCTGGGCGAGTTCCGGGCTCGTGACCGCGCGCCGCACGCTGGCCGCGCATGATGCCGGGCGGAGCAGGGGCTTGGTCCGCTGGTCATCGGCGCGGCCGAGGCCGAAGCCGAGCGCCCACAAAGCCCATCCCGACGATCCCCGCCGGGATGGACCGCGGTGTCGATCGCGTTCTTCGCCTTGCACGTCGTCTCGGTATCGACCGCAGTGGGGCCTGGTCGAGCGGACGGCCGGGCCTGCACCGCCAGCGGCACCGCGGTCAGCAGCACCGCCACGACGCGCCGTTCGGCGCTGTGCGCTACAGCGCGGCGAGGATCGCCTCGCCCTTGCTGACCTCGAACCCGCCCGGCGCCTCGATGCCGAGATGCGTCACAACCCCGTCCTTGGCCACGAGCGCGAAGCGCTGCGAGCGGACGCCGAGCCCGCGCCCGGTCAGATCGAGCTCCAGCCCCAGCGCGCGCGTCAGCACGCCGGAACCATCCGCCAGCATCACGATCCGGTCGCCCACGTCCTGGCTCTTGGCCCAGGCATCCATCACGAACACGTCGTTCACCGCCACACAGGCGATCGTGTCCACGCCCTTCGCCTTCAGCGTGTCGATGTTGGAGAGGAAGGACGGCAGGTGCTTGGCCGAGCAGGTCGGCGTGAACGCGCCGGGCACGGCGAACAGCACGACCGTCTTGCCCTTGAAGATCTCGTCGGTGCTGACCTCGCGCGGCCCCTCGGCCGTGGCCTGCATCAGCTTCACGGACGGAATGGTATCGCCGACCTTGATCGTCATCTCGCGGGCTCTCTCCTGGGTGCAGATGCCCGCCCTATAGCCTGTCCGGAGCGATCCGTCAGCGGGCGGCCTGCGCGCTGCCATGGGCGCGCGAGAACGCGTCCAGCACCATGCCTTCGGTCAGCAGTTCCGGCAGCGGGATGCCCTGTGGCGCCGCCGGGCCGTAGACGGCGTTGAACGGAATCCCCACCCGCCCGTGCCGCGCGAGATAGGCCGCGATCGCCGGATCGGGCCGGGTCCAGTCGCCGCGCATCACGCCGACCGCGCCAGAGCGCAGCCGCTCGGCAACCGCGCCGCGGTCCAGCACCATCGCCTTGTTCACCTGGCAGGTGACGCACCAATCGGCGGTGATGTCGACCAGCAGGGTCTCGCCGCTGCGCGCGCGCCGCTCCGCCTCCTCGGCGGAGAAGGCGAGCACGCCGGGCATCACGGTCGAGGCCGCGATCGGCGGGGCGCCGGTGATGGCCGGCAGGGTGACCGCACCGAACGCGAGGGCCGCCGCCACCGGCACGGCGATGCGCCGTCCGCGCGCGAGCCAGAGCGCCAGTCCGGCAGAGGCCATCGCTGCGCCGGCGGCCATCGCCACGCCGTCGCCGACCTGCTTCGCCAGCACCGTCAACAGCCAGATGGAGGTGCCGGCGAGCAGCACGCCCATCACGGCGCGCAGCCGGATCATCCAGGCGCCGGGCCGCGGCAGCAGTGCCGCGAGCCGTGGGGCGGCGGCGAGCGCGAGCCAGGGCAACGCCAGCCCCGTGCCGAGGGCGGCGAACACCGCGAGGATCTCGCCCGTGCCGCGGGTGAGCGCCCAGGCAGCCGCCGTGCCGACGAACGGGGCCGAGCACGGCGTGGCGAGCAGCGTCGCAAGGCCGCCGGTCGCGACATCGCCCGCGAGCCCGCGCCGCGGTGCGGCCGCGGCGAGGCCATCGGCCCAGCGCGGCGTGCCGATCGTGAACAGACCCCAGAGATTGAACGCGAACAGCCCGGTCAGCGTGGCCATGAGGGCGAGGAACACCGGCTGCTGGAACTGCACGCCCCAGCCGATCGCCCCACCCGTCGCGCGCACGCCTGCCAGCGCGGCGCCCAGCGCCAGCATGGAGAGCAGCACCCCTGCGGCGGTTGCAAGCAGCGACAGCCGCGCCGCCGCTGGCCGTGCCCCGGCGAGCCCCGCCAGCCCGGTGACCTTCAGCGCCAGCACCGGCAGTACGCAGGGCATCAGGTTGAGGATCAGCCCGCCGAGCAATGCGATCAGCAGCACCGTCCCGATGGTCCGGGCCGCCTGCTCCGCGACGGCGACGCCCTCCAGGGCGAGCGATGCGTCCACCAGCGTCGCGGTCAGGGCTGCGCCCGCCGGCACCGACACGTCGTGGAACACGAAGCGGGCCTCGCGGCCACCATCGGTGAGCGAGACGCGGGGCGCCGGCAGGTCCGAGAGCGCGGCGGTCTCGACGAACACGTCCGGGGCCGCGAAGGGTCGCTCGGCGCGCGCCATCACCACCAGCGTGCGGTTGCCGGTCTCGGCCGTGAGCGACACCCCGGCCGTGTCCGCCGGCACCGGCACCCGGCCGGCGTAGCGGTCGATCAGGTGCGCAGCGGCGGACGGCGCGGGCAGGCCGGCCCCGAGGTCGAGCACGACCCGCGCCGCGCCGGGAATGCAGATGTCGCGGCAGACCAGGTACGCGACATCAGCGCGCAGCGCGGTCGCGGCGCCGGGGTCGACCAACCGCGCCTCGATCGGCAGCACGACCTCGTCGGCGTAGCCGTAGCTCTGCAGCCCGAACAGCTCGAAGCGCTTTGGCGCGGGCCAGCGCAGCGTCGTCTCGCGCAGGTTCGCGGACTCCGCCCAGTCGAGCGCCGGCGGCAGTCCCGCGGTGCCGGGGCTGCGCCAATAGATCTTCCAGCCGGGATCGAGGCGTACATGCAGCCCGAGCCGCACACCCTCCTGCCCTGGCCCGATCGCCTGGGTGGCGGCCACCAGCCGCAGATCGGCCTTCTCCCCGCGCGCCCAGTCGCCGATGCCGGAAGCATCGGCCGTTCCGACCGCACAGACGGACAGGCCCGCGACCAGGGCGGCCGCAGCAAGACAGGTGCGCGTGCGCATGGCGTTCTCTACCACGACGGTGGCGTGGCAGCCCCGCCCGCGCAAGGCCGGCACGTCGGTCTCGCGCCGGATTGACCGGTCGGCGCCGCGCCAGCCGGCACGCCGCGAACGCTTGTCGTCCGCTCCGTCAACGCCAACATGCTAGATTGGCCCATGGGACACTCGGACACCATCATGGACTCAGAGGAGGGCGGCTGGCTGACAGGCCAGCTGCTGATCGCCATGCCGGCGATGCGCGACCCGCGCTTTGCGCAGACGGTGGTGTACATCTGTGCGCACTCGTCCGACGGCGCGATGGGGATCGTGATCAACAAGCCGCTCGACGGGCTGAGCTTCGAGTCGCTCTTGCGCCAGCTCGGCATCGAGCCGGCGCCGCCCAGCCGGGTGATCCGCATGCATGCCGGCGGCCCGGTCGAGACCGGGCGGGGCTTCGTGCTGCACACCACTGACTGGGTGCAGGACGGGTCGCTGCAGGTCGATCAGGGCTTCGCGCTGACCGCCAGCATCGACGTGCTGAAGGAGATCGCCCGCGGCGGCGGCCCGCGCGAGGGCATCCTGGCGCTCGGCTATGCCGGTTGGGGGCCGGGCCAGCTCGACGAGGAGATCCAGCAGAACGCCTGGCTGTCGGTGCCGGCGGACGAGCGGCTGGTGTTCGGGGGCGATCTCGGCGCGAAGTGGCGCCAGGCACTGGCGTCGCTGAAGATCGATCCGCTGCTGCTGTCGGGATCGGCCGGCCGGGCGTAGCGGCTCAGATCAGCGCCGCGCGCCGCCCCGCGAACAGCAGCGCCTGGCAGGCGAGCGCCGAGGCGAGCATGCAGACTGCGGTCGCGACGCCCGTGCCCGTCTCGGTCGCGCCGACCAGCACCGTCATCAGCGCGCCGAACGCCATCTGGATCGCGCCTGACAGCCCCGAGGCGGTGCCGGCGAGCTTGGGCCGCACGCTCACCGCACCGGCCATCGCGTTCGCCTGCGCCACGCCGTTGCCGAGCGCCATCAGCATCGGCGGGCCGAACACCACCGCGAGCGAGAGCGGCAGCACCAGCACCGCCAGCAGCGACAGCGCCGCACCGAGGAACGTCACGGCCGTGCCGGCGATCAGCAGCCGCGCCACGCCGAGCCGCTGCGCCAGCCGCGCTGTGACGAAGTTCCCGCCCGCATAGGCGAGCGAGATGACGATGAAGGCCACACCGTAGGCGGTCGGTGGCAGGCCGAGTCCGTTGACCACCACGAACGGCGCGCCGGCGAGGAAGGTGAAGAACACGCCCGAGGAGGTGGCGAAGCTGCCGGCGAACACCAGGAAGGCCGGTCGTCGCAGCAGCGGCAGATTGGCGCGCAGGAACCCCGCGATCCCGGGCAGGCGCTGCGGTGTGGCAAGCGTCTCCGGCAGGCGCAGGGCGACCGCCGCGAGCAGCACCGCGCCGACAACGGCGTTCAGCCCGAAGATCGCGCGCCAGCCCAGCGCCTCGTCGATCAGCCCGCCGATCGCGGGGGCAACCATCGGCGCGACCGTCATGCCCATGAACACATAGGCCATCACCGAGGCGGCGCGGTCGCGCGGGTAGCAGTCGCGGATCATCGCGCGCGCCAGCACCATGCCGCTGCACGCGCCGACCGCCTGGAGCATCCGTCCGGCGATCAGCCAGAAGATCGAACCGGCCGCCGCCGCACCCGCCGAGGCGACCAGGAACAGCGCGAGCCCGGTCAGCGCGAAGGGGCGGCGGCCGAACCGGTCCGAGAGCGGTCCGTAGAACAGCTGCCCGACCGCCACCCCGACGAGATAGAAGGTGAGCGCAAGCTGCGCCGTGCCGGGCGGCACCGCGAAGCTCACCGCGAGTCCCGGCAGCGAGGGCAGCAGGATCTGCAGGCTGAACGGCCCGATGCTGGTGAGCGCAACCAGAATCCAGGCCGGTGGCGCGGCGCGCGATCGCGTCGGAGCCTCGGGCGCGGCGGGCTCCCCCGGGCTATCGGGCGGAGTCATGATAGGGTCCGAGACGACGCGCTCGGACCCGTCCTCACCACACGAACGCGGGCAGGGCCGCGATCGGTGTCAGCCCCTGCGCCGCGGCCGCGCGGTCAAGCACGTCCTCGGGCGGCAGCGTCCCGTTCACCGCGCCGAGTTCCTCGGCGTGGATGCCGCCGATCACCCAGGTGGCGTCGATCCCCACCGCGGCCGCACCGGCGATGTCGGTGCGCAGCGCATCGCCCACCGCGAGGATGCGGGTCCGGTCGGCGATGCCGAGCATGTCGAACACGGTCCGGTAGATCGCCGGATCGGGCTTGCCGAGGCTCTTCACGTCCCCGCCCATCGCCGCATAGGCCTGGGCGAGTGCGCCGGCGCAGATCACGCGCACGCCGCCGCGGATCACCTCCAGGTCCGGATTGGCGCAGATCATCGGCAGCCGGGCGGCGCGGCAGCGCTGCAGCAGCGGCAGGAAATCCTCGACCGTCTGGCCCGGCCTGTGGTCGTCCGGCCCGGTGTTCAGAACGAATCCCGCCTGCTCGGGCGTGCGCACCTCGTCGAGATCGAGCGTGTCGAACACGTTGCGGTCGCGCTCCGGCCCGATGTGGAACACATGTCGGCCGAGGCGGGCGAACCAGGGATCGGTGCGGTCACGCATAGCCAGGTGCACCGCCTCGCCCGAGGTCAGGATACCGTCATACAGGTCGTCGGGAATGCCCATCGTGCGCATCGCCGTCTGCGCGGCATGCGACCGGCGCGGCGCGTTGGAGAGCAGAACGGAGCGCTTGCCCGCACGCCTGAGCCCTGCGAGCGTCTGCACCGCACCGGGATAAGGGTTCACCCCGTCATGGATCACGCCCCAGAGGTCGAGCACGAAGCCGTCATAGCGCTCGGCGAGGGGGGCGAAACGGTCCAGTCGCGCAATCATGCGGGGTCCCTCAGGTCGGCGCCGACCGCCTCGGCGACGGTGGCAAAGCCATCAGCAGCCAGGGCAGCGGACAACTCGTCGAGAATGCGTCCGACGAGCGCGGGGCCTTCGTAGGACAGGGCGGTGTAGAGCTGCACGAGCGCGGCCCCGGCACGGAGCTTCGCATAGGCATCGCGGCCCGAGGCGACGCCGCCAACGCCGACCAGGACCAGCCGCCCGCGCGCGAGCCGGGCCGCCTTGGCGAGCAGGGCGGTCGAGGGGGCGAACAGCGGGCGGCCCGAGAGCCCGCCCGTTTCGCGGGCGTGCCGGCTGCGCAGGGTGGGGGCACGCGCGAGCGTCGTGTTGCCGATGACCAGCCCGTCGACGCCGCGCGCAATCGAGGTCTCGATGATCGCGGCGAGTGCGTCGTCGTCGAGATCGGGCGCGACCTTCACCATCAGCCGGGCCCGCGACCCGGTGGCGGGGAGCGCCGCCTGCGCCGTGTCGAGCAGCGTGCCGAGGCGCCCGCCCGCCTGCAGATCGCGCAGGCCGGGCGTGTTGGGCGAGGACACGTTCACCACCAGCACGTCCAGCAGCGTCGCGGCATCGGCGAGCAGCGCCGCGAAATCGGCATTCGGGTCCGTGCTGTCCTTGTTCACCCCGACATTGAGCCAGAGGGGGCCGGGGAGCGCTCCGCCGGCCCGCACACGCTCGATCCGCGCGCGCACCGTCGCCCAGCCGTCGCTGTTGAACCCGTAGCGGTTGATCACCGCCCGGTCCTCTGCGAGCCGGAACACGCGCGGCCGGGGATTGCCGGGCTGCGGGCGTAGCGTCACCCCGCCGACCTCGACGAAGCCGAAGCCGAGTCCGAACAGGGGCCGGATCGCCTCGGCCTGCTTGTCGAACCCGGCGGCGAGGCCGAGCGGGTTGGCGAACGCAAACCCCATCACACGGCAGGCCAGACGCGGGTCGGGCGGCCGGCGTGTGCGCCCGATCAGCCCGCGCGCGAGCGCCGCGACCGCGAGGCGGTGCGCGGTCTCGGCATCGACCAGACGCACGAACGGCATCAGGCAAGAGGCGAGCGCGGGGACCATCGCGGCTGGTCATGCCGCAAGCGTGCGCGGGGGGGAAGGCTGGACGCGCGTCGTTGCGGCAGGCATGACGCGGGCGCGGGGCTGGGACGGAGGGAACGTGCGCGGCGTGGTGCTGATGGTGGTCGGGATCGCGCTGTTCGCGCTGACCGACGTCACCACCAAGTGGCTCTCGGCCGGGTACGGGGCTGCGCAGGTGATCGCGATGCGCTGCGGCACGGCCCTGCTGGTGGCCGGTCCGCTGGCGTGGCGCGAGGGCGGGATCGCGCCGCGGCGCCTGCCGCTGCATCTGGTGCGCGGGGCGCTGATCGTCGCCGCGGCGTTTTCGTTCTTCCTGGCCTTCGCGCGGCTGCCGCTGTTCGAGGCCTATGTGGTCTCGTTCACCGCGCCGTTCCTGACCATGGCGCTGGCGATCCCGTTCCTCGGCGAACAGGTGGGGGCGAGCGCGTGGGGGTGGGCGGGGCTCGGCTTCGGCGGCGTGGTGATCTCGGCGGCACCGGGGCTCACCGGCGGCGGCTCGCCGCTCGGCTACGCTGCGGCGCTGGCCGGCACGGCCAGCTATGCCGGGATGAAGGTGGTCACGCGCCGGCTCGGCACGGGCGAGGGGCTGGCGGCCGCGATGGCGGTGCCCGCGACCATGGGCGTGCTGGTCGCCGGGCCGTTCGCGGCCGCGTCCTGGGTCGCGCCGTCGGTCGAGGATGCGGCACTGCTGGTGCTGAACGGAGCGTTGTGGGGGACCGGCAACGCGGTCATCACGGCGGCGGTACGTGCGGCCGAGGCGTCCCGGATCGCGCCGATCGATTTCACCGCGATGGTCTGGGCGCTGCTGTTCGACGCGGCGTTCTTTGGCGTCACGCCCCGTCTCGCCGATCTCGCCGGCGCGGCGATCGTGGTCGCGGCCTGCCTCGGCCACCAGCGCGACCAGCGACGCGGGCGCGCATAGTCCGCTACTCGGCGAACACGTCGCCCAGATCGCGGCGGCCGCGCGCCCGAGGCCCCAGCACGTCGAGCTTCTCCTCGATGCGCATCAGCTGGAGCGAGACGCGCCGGTCGAGCTCGCGCATCATCTGGATCGGGACGTAGCCGCGCGCGACCTCCAGCTTGAATGCCGCGAGCTCCTCGCGCAGCCGCGCCGCGGTCTCGACCTGGCGGTGCTCGACGCGCTCGATCCGGGTGATCAGCTCCTTCTTGATGTCCCACATCATCTTGAACAGCCCGACCAGGATCGGGATCTCGATGACCCGGATCCACCATTCGATGCTGATGCCGGTGGCGTCCATGCGGTTACACTCCTGCGACGGCGATCGAGGCCGCTTGCGCGGCCGCGCGGCGTGGCCGATATCGTTGAGCGCGATGTGGGACGAGCCCTATCTCGAGACGTGCTGCCGGTCGGCGCTGAACCGGCTGAAGATCGTGCGCGCGCTCGGCCGCCCGCCCGGGCTGAAGGACGGGCCGTGCCTGGAGCGGCTGGCGCGCATGGGCCTCTGCTGCGAGCGCGCCGACGGACGCTACGAGATCACCGAGGCCGGGGTCGAGCGGCACCGTACCGAGATCCTGAAACAGCCGCGTGAGGCTGCCTGAGGCTGCTCGCGGAGGATCACGTTGCGCCGCGCCATTCGCTGACGGCGATGGCCCCCTCATCCTGACCTTCTCCGCCTTTCGGGGGAGAAGGGACGCGACGATACCGCCAGCTCCCCCCTCCCGCCGCGGCGGGAGAAGGTCAGGGCGAGGGCAGGCGCCGCGCCTTCCAATGACGTCACGTTACCACGCCCTCATGGCTTGAAGTCCTGCCGGGCGGTGAAGCCGCCCGCGGGCACGCGCCAGTCCTCGGTCCGCGCCGTCGCGGCGCCGCGGCCGATGCGCATCTTCTCGTTGAGGATCGCACCCGCCACGGCGTCGAGCCCGTCGTCATGCGCTCCCTTCGATCCCGTTGGCCGCCACTCGCGCATCTCGGCGATCAGTGGGGTCGCGAAGACGCTGCGATGCGCCCAGAGCCGGCGCGCGGCGAGCAGCGGCTCGAGCGCGCTCAGGATGCGCTCGGCCTTGCTGCGCGTGCTCGCCTTCTCCATCACGGAACAGGGCACGCGCGCCTTCGCCATCTCGGCACGCAGCAGTCCCGGCAGGAACCGGCCGAGCCCGTTGTTCTCGACCGTCAACGACGGCAGGTTCAGTTCTGCGGCGAGCCGCACCACCTGGCGGCAGAGCTGGGTCGCCGCATCCGCTCCGCCGCCCGGGTCGTGGGTGAGATAGGCCACGCGGTGCAGGTAGTGGTGGCTGTCGGCGTCGGCGAACACGGCAGCGAACACCGACCGGTCGCCCGCGCCGGGGATGCCGAAGGCGGGGTCCCAGAACGCGCTCGCCGAGACCATCGTGCGCTCGCCGAGCAGCAGCCGGA
>NZ_JBHYDW010000155.1:0-9845 GCF_051860475.1 Elioraea sp.
CGCCGAGAACAAGACGCGGTCCGCGCGGATGCGCCGGTCGGACTCCATGAGCCCGATGTAGCGCGCGGTCGATCGCATCGCGAACTTCTCGACCAGGGCAAGGTTGTCGAGCTGCCCGCCGCGCAGCAGCCGGCACAGCATCGCACCCACCGCGACGGTGGTCTTGGGATCGTGGATCCGCCCGGTGGCATCGGCGTAGGGGTACCAGGCGCTCACCCGGTAGCGGTGCATCGGGTGCACGCGGTTCGGTTCGACCGCGAGCGATTCCGTCACCGTCTCGACCGTGGCCGGCCAGCGCGCCCCGCGCCCGGTCAGCAGCAGCACGTCGCAGGAGAAGCGCTGGACGATCTCCGTCAGCGGATCGAGCGCGTCGCGCAGGGTCTGGCGCACGGTCTCGTGCACCTGGGCGAAGTCGAGCTCGAGCGGCGTCTCGAGCGTCTGGAAGCCCTGCGCGCCCGCCTCGGCCGCCTTCTGGTCGAGCCAGGCCGCCGCGCGCAGCCGCGCCGGCTCGCGCGACCGGCCGGGACCGCGCGGCTCGGGATAGTGCGCGCGCAGGCCCCGCGGGTCGGCGCGCGCGGCGATCAGCGCGCCGAGCGTGGTCGCGCCCGGCGCCCCCGGGGCGAGCGGGTCCCAGGCCTCATAGGCGGACAGCACGCCGAGCGCGGCCGGCCCGAACACGTGGTTGAGCGCCAGCCTTCGCGCCTGGCGCTCGGGCTCGGTGCCGGCAGGCACGCGGAACAGCCCGACCAGGAACTGCTGGGCGCGGCCGTGGCCGAGTCCGGCCTCGGCGAGCGCGCGCCGGAGCGACGGCATCACGTGCCGCATCACCACGGTCTCGAGCACGTCGTCACCGGCGATCCGGAACCCCTCGCGGAACTCCTCGCGCGGCAGGATCACCCGGTCGGCGAGGCGGTAGGTGAGGATCGCGAGATCGGTCGTGCCGCCACCGACATCGATCGAGGCGACCCGCAGGCTGGGCTCCGCCTCGCCGTCGCGCATGCGCCCGGCGAGCGCCAAATAGGCCGGCGCGTCGCCGCGATAGGCATGGCTCACCTGGTCGTAGAGGAACACGATCTGGCTCGCGGTCGCCTCGTCGAGCCGCGCCTCGATCTCGAACTTCGCCGCCTGGTCGGGGCTGCCGATCAGGTCGTGGTAGAGGAACACCGCCGCGCGCGCCCGCTCGCGCACCTTGCGCGTTTCCTCAAGCGGCATCGCCGGGGGCAGCGTCAGGATCAGCCGGCGCAGCCGGCGCGGCGCGGCGAGGTCCTGCCGCCCGTAGCGCGCGGCGTAGGAGTTCACCTGCTGGCGCGCCTGCAGCAGCACCTCGAGCAGGAAGAAGCTGAACAGCGAGGCGCGGCTGAACAGCGGCCGCAGCGCGATGCCGCTGCGCTTGCGGTAGCTCAGCACCGTGCCGTCCTCGGCGACGAAGCGCAGGAAGCTGCCGCGGATCGCGCCGTCCGCGTCGGTCGCCGGGTTGAAGCGCCACGGCGTCAGCCGCGCCGCCTCGTCCCACAGGTAGCGCTTCGGGCTGGAGAGCCCGGTCTGGCCCTCGTTGCCGCGGTTCTGCGCCGAGAGACGCGACGCCTCGGGGCCGATCCGCACCGGCGAGCCCCACTCGAAGGCCGCGCCGCGGCCGGACTGCAGCGAGAACTCCTCGAGCCCGAAGCCGGCGCGGGCGAACTCGACCCGGCTCTCGAACGGCTCGTCGTGCACCTCCTCGGGCTGGGAAAGGTCGCGCAGCGCGAGCCGGTAGCTGTCCGCGACCGAGGCGGGCCGCCCGGGCGTCTGCTCGATCAGGAAGCCGCAGGAGCGCGAATTGCCGAGATCGAGCACGAGATCCACATCGATCAGCCCGCCCGAACGCTCGGCCGCGGCGAGGTCGATCAGCCGCATCGGCGGCACCGCGCCGGCCGCCTCGAGCGTGGCCAGCAGCGTGAGATAGGCCGCGAAGTGCCGCCCCCCCGTCTCGCTGTCCGGCGCACCGGCGCCGTCGCGCTCGCGCCAGAGCTGGGCAATCCAGTTGCGCACCCAGTCGCGGTCGAGCCAGAACGCCATCTCGGACTCGCGGGTGGCGAGCACGTAGCGTGCCGGCTCGTCCGACCAGGGCGCGACGAAGCCCGCGCCGGGCGTGCGCTTCTGGGTCGCGGTGTCGAACGCGAGCACGGCGCGGTGGGTCGCGCCGGTGCGCTCGGCCTCCGCGAGCTTGACGATACGGATGCGCGCCCAGTTCTCGGGGCCGGGTCCGAGCCGGCGCCGCCCGGGCTCGCCGTCCACCTCGACCTGGAGGAACGGCACCGGCACCCACTTGCCGAGGAAGGCGGCGATGGCGGCCTGCTGCGTCACCGGGTAGGCATCCTCGGCGGAGACGAACACCGCCCTTCCGTCCCGCTGATAGGTGAAGCCGTCGCCGTCCTCACCCGGGGTCAGTCGCTTCAGCGCCGCGAGCCCCTCCGCGCGCGGCTCCTCGAAGAAGTCGAGCTTCACGCCCAGCCGGTCGAGTGCCAGCGGCAGGTCGAGGAACTGGATGCCGCTGCCGGGCACGAGCGGCACATCGGCCCCGGGCGAGAGGGGCGGGAGGTCGGGGCTCGGCTTGATCATCGGGTCGCGGGCGCTCCGGCGGGGGCGCGCGCGGCGGCACGGGCGGGCCGGGGAATGCAGGCCTGGGGCGGCGGAACGCGCAGCGCCTCGGCGATCACCCGTCCGGCCTCCGCGCCGCCGCCGGGGCCGAACACGCGGCCCGCGGTGGCCTCGGCGAGGCAGGCGACCTGGCGGTTGGCGGCGATGTCGATCACCAGGATGGTGAGGTCGGGGTCGGCCTCGCGCGCCGTGCGCGCGGCCGCGCAGGGGTCGGCCCGGCAGGTCTCGACCCCGTCGGTGACGATCACCGCGAAGCCCGGCGTACCGGGCGGACGGCCGCGCACCGCCTCGGCGGCGCGCGCGATCGACAGCGCGAGCGGCGTGCCCGAGGCCGACGGCTCGAGCGCGTTCAGCGCGGCGATCAGCTGGGGCCGGTTCGCGTTGGCGAACACCCCGGCCGCGGCGACCGAGCAGGCCGAGGCCTCGGCGCGCGCGGGGTCAAACCGGCCGAAGCCGAACAGGTGCACACGCGCCCGTCCCGGCAGGGCATCCAGCGCCTGGAGCGCTGCCGTGCGCGCCGCCACCATACGCCGTTCGGCCGCCGGCGTGCGGTCCATCTCGGCGATCATCCGGTCGTTGCCGGGGCGCGTGGTCAGCGGGTCGCCGGTCTCGGCCCGGATCCGGTCCATCAGCGCCGCCTCGGCCGCCGCGTCCATGCCGGCGGGCCACTTCATCGACAGCGAGGTGTCCACCACCACCGCGACATCCACGTCATCGACCGGGGCGCAGAGCGGGCACGAGCCCTGGCGGCGCGCGAGCTCGCCCTCGGCCGCGGCGATCCGCCGGCGCAGGTCGCGCTCCTGCTCGGCGAGCACGCCCCGGTCGGGCGCGGGCGCGATGCGGCAGACCGCCTCGCGCGTGTCGGCCGCGGCGACGTAGCCCGAGAGCGTCAGGCCGAGCCAGGTCGCGAGGATCGCGAGCGGGATGCCGACCACCAGGGCCGCGATCGCGAGCGCCGGGATGAACAGCCGGCCGCGCGGCGGCTGCGGCTCCACGGGGGCGGGCGGGGGTGCGGTCTCGGTCATGGCACGGTGAAGGTGGCGACCTGGCGCGGCTGCGGCGTGCTCGCGGTGCCGCGCACCTCCTGCACCCGCTCGCCGACGCGGATGCGCACCAGGAACGGTACCGGGGCGACCCGGCCGATCCCCTCGCCGAGGTTCGACACCATCACCCGGTAGGTGCCGTTCGGCGCGGCGCCCTCCGGCCAGGTGATGTTCTCAATCGGGTCGCGCACGCGCCGCGGTCCGACATTCATGTCCACGTCGAGATGCCCGCCGCAGGCGCGCGGGTTGGAGTAGCTGATGGTCGCCCCGGTCGGGCAGGTGACATAGAGGTCGAGATCGGCGGTGGTCTCCCAGCGCAGGCTCACCTGGACCGCGCCGCGCTGGGCCCCCTCGCGGGCGAGCCGGCGCTCGGTTTCGTCAGCCTCGCGCGGCGGCGGCGGTGCTGCGGGGGGCGGGGCTTCCGCCTGGCGCGGCGGCGGCGGCCGGGGCGGCGGCTCGGCCGCGGCGCGGGCGATCCGGCACTGCACGATCCGGCGCGCGACCGCCCCTTCCGCCGCGGCGATCTGCTGGCGCAGCCGCGCCTCCTCGTCCTGGAGCCCGGCGAGCGGCGTGTCCGCTGGCGGGCCGTCGACCACGCAGGGAGCCGGCTCGGGCAGCCGCAGCGCCAGCATGATCCCGGCGACCGCGCCGGGCAGAAACCAGGCCATCGCCGCGGCGAGCGCGAGCAGCAGCGCGGCGAGGGCGGCCGTGCGCGCCGGCCATCGCCGCGGCGGCGCGGGTGCGGCCGGCGCGGCCGGGGGCGAGGGCGCGGCCGGGGCCGCGGCGACGGCCGGACGCTCGGCCGGCGGCGCGGCGGCCACCGCGCGCAGCTCCGCCAGCAGGTCCTTCGGCTGGGCCGCCGGATCGACCGGGCGCAGCCCCCAGCCGGCCAGCACCGGCTGCGCGCCCACCAGCACGATGTCCGCCGTCCCCGGCCCCTCGCACGCGACCGCAAGCACCTCGCCAAGCGTGCGGTTCGAGGGGTTGCGGTCGGCCTTCAGCCGCTCCGCCTCGCGGCCGAGATCCTCCACCATGGCCGCCACCCGCGCCGCGACCTCGCGCTGCTGCGTCTCTGGCAGGTCGTCGAGGCGGCGGATCTCGCCGGTGAGGTCGGTGAACCACTGCACGCGGTCGGGCAGCGGGTTGGCCGAGGCGAACAGCGCGGCGTGCTCGGCCATGCCCTGGGCGCGCAGATGGCCTTGGAGCTGGAGCAGGTAGTCCTGCGCGGTGCCTTCGAACACGCGCGCCGGACGGCGCTCCTCGCGCCTGATCTCGCCGATCTGGCGCAGCGCGGGCATCGCCGTCTCAGTCCCGCGCCGGCGCCGCGGGGGCGGCGGGCGGTGCTTCCGCCGGGGCGGCCGGGGCGGCCGCTTCCGGTGGCGGCGCGGCGGGCAGCGTCGGCGGCGGCGGCGGCGCGGGCTGGCAGGCGCCGTCGTCGGCGGTGGCGCTCACGCCGGCCTGCTGGAGGAAGGCCAGCAGGGAGCGCACCGGCTGGGCATAGTCGATGCGGTAGAGCGTGTCGCGCTCCATCCGGCCCCACGTGTTCACACCCACCACGCGGCCGCAGCGATCGGCCAGCGGCCCGCCCGAATTGCCGCGGGTGATCGAGGCGGTGTGGGTGACCAGGCTCTGCCCGGCCACTTCCTGGAGCCCGCTGACGGTGCCGGAGGTGAACACTGGATTCGGCGTGGCGGCGGCGTCGCCCTGCATCAGCCGGCGGAAGGTATCGTCGATGTCGACGGCGACACCGGGGAAGCCCGCCGCGACCACCGGCTGGAGCGGCTCGATCGCGGTGGAGAGCCTGAGTGCCGGCAGCTCGCCCTCGGCCAGCCGCAGCACCGCGAGGTCCGGCCGGAAGTCCTGGCCTTCTCGCGCGGTCGCGGCGACGATGCTCGCGCGCACCACCCGGCCGAGCTTCTTGTTCACGACCACCACCTGCTCCGAGGCGGCGTTGTCGATCACGTGGCGGTTGGTGACCACCAGCCCGCCCTCGATCGCGAAGCCGCTGCCCCGGCTCAGCCCCTCGCGCCCGTCCGGGCCGCGCGTGGGCACGATCACCAGCACGACCGAATCGCTCAGCAGGGAGGCGAGGTTGGTGGCCTGCGGCGCGTCGGGCCCGGCGGCCGGCGTGCGCACCGGCTGTTCCTCCGCCGTGGGCGGGATGATCGCGGGCGAGAGCGCGGGCTGCTGCGGCGTGCCGGGCGATCCGGGGGCGGACGGCGGGTCGAGCCGCGGTGCCGGGCCGAGGGCGACGCAGACATCGCCGGCGAGCGCGCCTTCCAGCTCCGCGAGGCGCCGGCGGAGGCCCTCGTTGACGCTCTCCTGCGCCCGACGGAGCTGGTCGTCGAGCGCGGTGTCGCGCGGCGGCGGCAGGCCCGCCTGCATCCGCTCCACGAGCCGGCTCCAGCCATAGTAGTAGCCGGCGGCGAGGGCGACGGCGGCGAGCAGCAGCACCACCGCGACCGCGGCGGCGATCGCGCCGACGGCACCGGGCCCCGCCCCGCGCCCAGGAGGCGGTGGCGCCGGCGGCGGGGGCGGCGGCAAGGGCGGGGGACTGGCGCCCGCGGCGAGGCCAGGCGAGGCGCCGGCCGCCGCGGCGCCCACCGCCGCCACCGCCGCTGCCGGCGCGGCCAGGGCTGCCCGCCAGGGATTGGCCTGGGGCGGGGCGTAGCGGCCAAGCGTCGCCTCGAAGTGCCGCGCCAGCGCCTCGGGGGCGTCGCCGACCGAGGCCGGCACGATGCCCCAGTTCACCAGCACCGGCCCGGTGCCGGTCCAGAGGATGTCGCCCTGGCCAGGCACCGCGAGGGCCGCGCGCACCAGCGGCGCGCTCGCCGGGTCGTCAAGCAGGGGCTGGAGCGCGGAGAGCCGGCCGCGCAGCTCACTCTCGGCCAGCAGGCGCTGCGCTGTGCGCAGCGTCTCGAGCGGCACGGGATCCTCCGAGGCTGGGCCGTACCACGAGATCCGGCTCGGCGTCGCGCTGTCCTTGGGATCGAGCACCGGCTCGGCGAACAGATCGAGCGCGGCGGGCGCGCGTGCCTCGACCAGCTCGCGCAGCCGGCCGTACTGGGCCACCGCGGCGGTCCCGCCCGCGTCGAGCGCGAGCCGATCGTCCAGTCCGGACGCCTTGAGGTAGCGCGCTGCCGTCATTGATCTGAAACGATCCCCTGTGCCGCCCCGTGCGCCGGCCGTCCGGACCACGTATCGCGAATGCGCGCCGCCGGCAAACGCAGCCTCGCGATCCCGGCGCGCACCGCAACGGCCATCCCCGGGCCGGCCTGGCTGGTCCGGCGAAAGAACGAAACGAACAGGCGCCGAATGCGGCTGGTCCCGGTTCCCCGGCCGGCAGCCACCTTGGTGGCCGCCGCCATGGGGTGTGGTCCGATCGCCCCAGCCGGCATGGTCTCCCCTTCCAGACCTCCGACGGACATTTCCCGACGGAGACGGATCGGGAGTCAAGCACGGCGTGGGGCGGAGGCCGGAGGGAGACATCGCCAGCCTGGCCCGCCCCGCATCCGTGTGAACCAAATGTTCCTGAACATGGAAGTCCGAAACATATGTTGCAGCGCACCGCGAACCCCCGTACCCTCGCCACCAAGCGACCGAGGGGGAGGCGGGTGTTCGGGACCACGCTCGCAGGCCGGATCGAGAGCGTGTTCGACGCGCTGAGCGGACAACTCCAGCGCGCGGCCCGGTTCGTCGCCGACCACCCGGCCGAGGTCGCCATGCACTCGATGCGCCGCGTCGCCGAACGGGCGGGCGTGGCGCCGGTGACCATGCTGCGTCTCGCGCGACGGCTCGACCTCGATGACTACGAGACCCTGCGTGGCATGTGCCGCGACCTGGTGCGTCGCCGCACCGAGGACAGCCACTTCACGGATCGCGCGCACGCGCTGCACTCGCGCCGGCAGAGCGGCAGCCGCAACACCCTGCTCGCCGATCTGCTCGGCGCCGAGCGCGAGAACATCGAGCGTACGCTCGCTGCGCCGGGGTTTGCCTACCTGCGGGCGGGGGCGCGGGCGTTGCTGCGCGCCGCGCGGCGGATCTTCGTGGTCGGGCGCCGCAGCTGCTACCCGGTGGCCTGCTGCTTCTTCTACGCCTACCGCCTGTTCCGGCCGAACGCGATCCTGATCGAGGACTGTGCCGGCAGCTTCGGCGGCGACCTGCTCGGCATCGGTGCGGCCGACGTGCTGCTCGCCGTCAGCTTCGAGCCGTATTCGACCGAGACCATCGCCGCGGTCGAGACGGCGCGCGCCGCCGGCGCGCGCGTCGTCGCCGTGACCGACACCGCGCTCTCGCCGCTCGGACGTCCCGCGTCGGTCGCGCTGATCGCGGCCAACGCCGGGCCGGCTTTCCTTCAGTCGATCGTCGCGGCGACCGCCCTGGCGCAGGCGCTGGTGATCGATCTGTTCCTGCGCGCCGGCGGCGAGGCGGTCGCCGCGCTGGCGACGAACGAGGCCCGCCTGCGGGCCCAGGGCGCGTACTGGACCGCCGAGAGCGGCCGCAGGAAGCAACGCCGGTGACGCCGCGGCGCGACCCAGCGGCGATCCGCCATCCGACATCAGGCACCGAGACACACCACGGGAGGCTTACATGAACCGACGCACCATCCTCGCCGGCGCTTCCGCGCTGATCGCCGGCGCGGCGGCCGGATTGCGCCCCGACATCGCGGGCGCGCAGGCGCCGCCGCGGCTCGCCACCTCGCAGGTGCTGCGCTTCGCGCTCGGCGTGGACGACATCCGCACGGTCGATCCGCATTTCTCGATCGGGCTCGGCGAGCAGCCGGTCACCAAGTCGGTCTACGAGGGGCTCGTCACCTTCCCCGACGGGGTGATCTCGAGCGACGACCTGCGTCCCAGCCTGGCGGAGCGCTGGGAGTCCTCGCCCGATCGCAAGACCTGGACCTTCCATCTGCGCCGTGGCGTGGAGTGGCACCACAACCATGGTCCGTTCACCGCCGAGGACGTTGTGTTCTCGCTCGATCGCGTGCGCGGCCGCGAGACCGGCTCGCCGTTCCGCACCACGCTCGCCGACATCGCCTCGGTGCGCGCCGTCGATCCGCACACGGTCGCGATCACGCTGGCGAACCCCGACGCGACCTTCCCCGCGCGCATGGTGGATGTCGGCGCAGGCTACATCGTCTGCCGGCGCGCGCTCGAGGGCGGGGTCGATCTGCGCACCCGCCCGATCGGCACCGGGCCGTTCCGCGCCACCGAGTACCGGGCGCGCGAGAGCTTCACGCTCGAACGCAACGACGGCTACTGGGGCGGCCGGCCGGTGCTGGAGCGGATCGTCATCCAGTTTATGTCGGATGCGAGCACGCGCGAGCTCGCGCTGCGTGGCGGCGAGCTGCACGCGATCGACATCGCGGCCCGCCAGGACGCCGTGGACCGCATGCGCCGGGCGCGTTTCCCCGTCGATCTGACATCGCCGGCCAATATGTTCACGCTGCACTTCAACACCAGCATGAAGCCCTTCGACGATATCCGCGTGCGCCGTGCGCTCTCGCACGCGACCAACCGCGACGAGCTGCTGACCTTCCTCGGCCGCGACGTCTCCAAGCCCGAGTTCAGCCCGTTGCCGAGCGGCTATGTCGGCCACACCGACGATGTGGCGCGCTACGACTTCGACCGCGATCGCGCGCGGGCATTGCTGTCGGAAGCCGGGCTCGGCGGCGGCATCACGCTGAACACGCCGGTCAGCAACAACGCGATCTACCTGCCGCCGATGCAGGTGATCCAGGAGCAGTGGAAGCAGGTCGGGGTCAATCTCGATCTGCGCGTGGTCGATCACCCGACCTATCACCGCCTGATCCGCGAGAACGTCGCCCCCGTGATCATCTACGGGGCCTATCGCTACCCGCTGACGGGCCGGCTGTACTTCGACCAGTTCTACCACTCCTCGGCGATCGTCGGCCGGCCGACCGCGGTGACCAACTTCTCGCATTTCGACGGCGCGGATGCCGAGATCGAGGCCGCGCGCTTCGAGTCTGACCCGGCGAGGCAGCGCGAGCTCTGGATGCAGGTCCAGCGCAAGATCATGGATGCCGCCGTGGCGGCGCCCCTGTTCACACGCGCCTATGCGATGGCCCGCTCGCCCAGGCTCGATCTCGGCCACGAGCAGAAGAGCTGGTCGTTCTACACGGTCTCGCCGCGCACGCGCATCCTC
>NZ_JBHYDW010000156.1:0-9707 GCF_051860475.1 Elioraea sp.
GTCGGCTTCGCCGAGCCCCAGGAGGGCTTCGACGACGAGACCCTGCACCGGCGCGAGACGCTGGAGCTGGTGCGGGCCTACTACCGCATCTCCGATCCGTCGGTGCGCAAGCGGGTGTTCGACCTGATCAAGTCGCTCGCTCCGATCGAGCAGGCGAGCAGCTGATCTGCGGCGGCGCGCGCTGCGGGGGCAGCGCGCGGCCGATGCCGCTTCAGCACGCTGCCGCGTAGGGCGCGCGCCATGACGCGAGTGCGGCGCGCAGCGCGGCTGCGAATTCCGTCTGTTCCTCGGGCGTCAGGAACCGGCCGACGGCAAGCCGCCGCCCGTGCGAGGCGAGCAGCACGCCGGCCGGCCGGCCGTCCTCGTCGTCCACCACGGTGACGCGCAGCCAGCCCGGCGGAAACTCCCACCGCGTCACCGCGCGGCCGCGCCGTCGCGTCACGGTCAGGGCGCGGTCGTCGAGCACGACCTCCTCGGTGGTGCGGCCGCGCCCGTGATGCAGCAGCAGCAGCGCGATCACGATCGCTATCTCGATGCCGACGAAGCCGACCACCGGCCAGGCGCCCATCACCAGAAACAGCCCGGCGATCGCCGCGCCGGAGACGCCGAGCACCGAGGCCGCGATGCACAGCCCGCTGCGATCGAGGCTGCGCTGCGGGCGGAGCGTGGCGGTGAAGACCGGCGGGTCGCCGTCGCGGGTCATGGCGCGAAGATAGGGCCGGTCCGGGCGGCCGGTAAGTCCGGGCATTGCCTGCGACGCGCCACCGCCGCATGAACGCGCGATGCCCGGGCCCGCCCGCAGATATCCCTCCCGTCCGGTCGTCCGGCGCATGCCGGAGGCGGATGTGCGTCCGTTCATCGAGGCGCTGGCGCGCGCGAATCCGGAGCCGCGCTCCGAGCTCGACTACGCCTCGCCGTTCCAGCTGCTGGTCGCGGTGGTGCTGTCGGCGCAGGCGACGGACGCGTCGGTGAACAGGGCGACGCGCGGGCTGTTCGCCGCGGCGCCGACGCCGGCGGCGATGGCGGCGCTGGGCGAGGAGGGGATCGCGCCGTTCATCCGCACGATCGGGTTGTGGCGGGCGAAGGCGAGGGCGGTCGCGGCGCTGTCGCGGCTGCTGGTGGAGCGGCACGGAGGCGAGGTGCCGGCGGAGCGTGCCGCGCTCGAGGCGTTGCCGGGGGTCGGGCGGAAGACGGCGAATGTGGTGCTGAATGTGGCGTTCGGGCAGGACACGATGGCGGTCGACACGCACATCTTCCGGCTCGGCAACCGCACGGGGCTGGCGCCCGGGAAGGATGTGCGCGCGGTGGAGGAGGCGCTGGTGAAGCGGATCCCGCGCGAATATCTGCGCGATGCGCATCACTGGCTGATCCTGCACGGGCGCTATGTGTGCAAGGCGCGCAAGCCGGAATGTTGGCGGTGCGTTGCAGAAAAGTGGTGCAAGTACACGGAGAAGAATCCCGGGGGGCCGCAAGGCCCCCCGGACCTCCCGTGAGGGCGCCGCTCCCCGTGGGCGCGACGCGGGCCCCGACCAACGGGGGGGGCCCCCCGGGGGGGGGGGGGGGGGGGCGCCCCCCCCCCCCCCCCCCCATGGTATTTCTTCCCCATGTCGCTCGAAACCGACCTGCTGATCGACCGCCGCCGCCTCAAGCGCGGCCTCGCCCTCTGGCGCATCGTCGCCGTGCTCGCCGTGCTCGGCGCCATCGCGGTGACGCTGCGCGACACCGGCCCCGCCCGCACCCTGCTCGGCGGCCATGTCGCGCGCCTGTCCGTCACCGGCCTGATCACCGAGAACCGCGAGCGCGACCAGGCGCTGCTCGAGCTCGCCAAGGACGCGCGCGCGCGCGCCCTGATCGTCGCGATCGACAGCCCGGGCGGCACGGTCGCCGGCGGCGAGGCACTCCACCGCGCCCTCGCCGAGGTCGCAAAGTCAAAGCCCGTGGTCGCGGTGATGGGCGGCACCGCCGCCTCGGCCGGCTACATGGTCGCACTGCCGGCCGAACGCATCTTCGCGCGCGAGGCGACCGTGACCGGCTCGATCGGCGTGCTGATGCAGACCACCGAGTTCTCCGGCCTGCTCGAACGGCTCGGCATCCGCGCCGAGGCGATCACCGGCGGCCGGCTCAAGGACCAGCCGAGTCCGTTCCGCCCGCTCACCGAGGACGGCCGCGCGGCCCTCGCCGCAGTGGTGCAGGACCTGCACGCGCAGTTCATCGCCATGGTCTCCAGCGGACGCAGCATGCCCGAACCCGAGGTGCGCGCAATCGCGGACGGACGGGTGCTGACCGGACGCCAGGCGATCGGGGCGAAGCTGGTCGATGCGATCGGCGGCGAGGCCGAGGCGCGCGCCTGGCTGGCGGCCGAGAAGGGCGTGCCGGAGAGCCTGCCGGTGCGCGACGTCACCGGGCGGGGCGAGCGGCAATGGCTTTCGCGGCTCCTGCGCGATGCCCGAAAAGCCGTTTCAGATGAACGACTTAGCCTTGACGGGTTGTTCGCCCTCTGGCACCCTTCCCTGCACTGACGCAGGCAAGGGCCGGGGGGCATGACGCGTTCCGAACTGATCGCCGAGCTGGCGCGGCTGAATCCGCATCTGATGCAACGCGATGTCGAGGCGATCGTGGCGACCGTGTTCGACGAGATCACCGAGGCGCTCGCGCGCGGCGACCGGGTGGAGCTGCGCGGCTTCGGCGCGTTCAGCGTCAAGGGGCGCGAGCCGCGGGTCGGGCGCAACCCGCGCACCGGCGAACCGGTGGAGGTCGGCAGCAAGCGCATGCCGTTCTTCAAGGCGGGCAAGGAGCTCCGCGAGCGCATCAACCGCTCCGGCGCGCGGCCCTCGCTCGTGGCGGCGCAGGGCTGAGGGAGGGAGAGGCGATGCGCCTGGTCTGGATCGTGACCCTGCTCGCGGCCGTGCTGGTGGTCCTGTTCGTGGTCTCGAACACATCTGCGGTGGCGATCGGGCTCTGGCCGTTCGACGCGCGCCTGGTGCTGCCGCTCTCGGTCGCGGTGCTGGCGATCGCGGCGGTCGCGTTCCTGTTCGGCGCCGCGATCACCTGGTTCGCGGGGATGCCGCACCGGGCGAAGGCGCGCCGGCTCGAGCGCTCGGTCGAGGTGCTCCAGGCGGAGGTCGGCACGCTGAAGGACAGCCTCGCCCGCGCCGAGGCTCGTCGCCCGGCCGCGCCGCACACCCCCGCATCGACCGAACTCGCCCTGCGCTGATCACGCGCCTCTGGGTCGCGCGCGCGATCTGGTGTATCGGCGCGCCATGATCCCGCGCCCGGCCACGCCCGCCGCCCGAATCGCCGTCGCCCTCGACACGCCCGACCCCGCGCGCGCCGCGTCCTGGGCGCGCGCGCTCGCCGGCCATGTCGGGGTGGCGAAGGTGGGGCTCGAACTGTTCACCGCCGCCGGAGCGGGGGCGGTCGCGGCGGTGCGCGAGTCCGGCCTGCCGGTGTTCCTGGACGTGAAGCTGCACGACATCCCGAACACGGTCGCGGGCGCGGTGCGCTCGGCCGCGCGGCTCGGCGTGGCGATGCTGACGGTGCACGCCGCGGGCGGGGCGGCGATGATGGAAGCGGCGCGCGAGGCGGCGGACAGCGCCGGCCCGGATCGGCCGATGATCCTCGCCGTGACCGTGCTGACCAGCCTCACCACTTCCGACCTTGCCGCGACCGGGGTTGAGGCTGCTCCGGCCTCGCAGGTGCTGCGGCTCGCACGGCTGGCGATCGCGTCGGGCGCCGACGGGATCGTGTGCAGCCCGCTCGAGGTCGCACCGCTGCGCGCCGCGCTCGGCGCCTCGGTGCCGCTGGTGGTGCCCGGCATCCGCCCCGTCGGCAGCAGGGCGGACGACCAGGCGCGGGTGACGACGCCCGCCGAGGCGGTCGCCGCCGGCGCGGACTGGCTGGTGATCGGCCGGCCGATCACCCGGGCCGCCGACCCTGTGGCGACGTCCGACGCGATCGCCGCCTCGCTCGCGGCGTGATCTGCCCATGCGCGTGAAGATCTGCGGCGTCAACGATCCGGACTCGTTCCGGACCGCCTGCGACGCCGGTGCCGATTTCGTCGGCTTCGTGTTCTATCCGGCCTCGCCGCGCGCGATTTCGCCCGGCACGGCGGCGCGATTGTCCGCGCTGCACACGGGCGGCCCCGCCCGGGTCGGGCTGTTCGTCGATCCAGACGATGCCGAGATCGAAACCGTGCTGCGCGAGGTCCGTCTCGACATGGTGCAACTGCACGGGGACGAGACGCCCGAGCGCATCGCCGCCATCCGCGCGCGGTTCGGCGTGCGGGCGATGAAGGCGGTCGGCATCGCGACCCGGGCGGAGGCCGAGGCCGCGGTCGCGCGCTTCTGGACGGCTGCCGACATGCTGATGTTCGACGCCAAGCCGCCGCCCGGCGCGACGCTGCCCGGCGGCAACGCCGTGCCGATCGACTGGTCGGTGCTGCGCGGGCTCGATGTGCCCGTGCCGTGGCTGCTCGCCGGCGGGCTGACACCCGCGAATGTCGCCGAGGCGATCGCGGTCTCCGGCGCGCCGGGCGTGGATGTCTCCTCCGGCGTGGAGCGACGGCGGGGCGAGAAGGGCCCGGCGCTGATCCGTGCCTTCGTCGCCGCCGCGCGTGGAGCGTGATGGAGAGCGAGCCGCTCGTCGTCTCGCTGCCGCACGCGGGCAGGCTCGCGCTCATCGGAACGCTGCACCGCCCGCCGACGCCTCCGCCCTGGCCGGTGATGCTGTTCGTGCACGGCTCCGGCGGCCTGCTGCGCTGGCACCGCCGCTATGCCGACCTGCTCGGCGCCGAGGGTGTCGCGGTGGCGATGCTGGATCATTTCAGCCCGCGCGGCATTCGCCGAACCGTGACGGACCAGGAACTTCTCTCCTCCGAGACGATGGCGCGGGATGCGCATGCCGCGCTTGCCGTGCTCGCGGGCGATCCGCGCCTCGATGCGGCGCGCGCGGGCGTGATGGGCGTGTCGAAGGGCGGCAGCACGGCGTGGCGGGCGGCGCTGCGCCGCTTCGCCGGGCCGCATCGCTTCGCGCTGCATCTCGGCCTCTATCCCGGCTGCGAGACGCGCTACCACGACATGGCCACCACCGGCGCGCCGATCGTGCTGATCGTCGGGCTGGCCGACAGCTACACCGGCCACGAGCCCTGCTTCGAACTCGGTGCTGCGCTGCGCGCGGGCGGCTCCGAGGTCGAGATGTACGGCCTGCCCGGCGCGATGCATGGCTGGGACTCGGGTGCGGGGCGCTGGTCGCACCCCGCCGGCGTCACCTACACGAATTGCCGCTTCGTCGAGGTCGCGCCGGGGCGGTGGCGCGAACTCTCCTCCGGCACGGAGTGGGACGCGCACGACCTCGAGGCGCGGCGGCGCGCGGTGGCGGGATGCCGCTGCCTTGGCGTCGCCGGCGGCGGCTGTCCGGAGAGTCGCGCGCGGTCCGATGCGATCCTGCGGGCAGAAGTGCGGCGCCACCTGCTCGGCTGAGCATCAGACCATCACCGCCGAGACCGTCCGCATCGTGCCCGCGAAGGGCTCGTCCTGCGGGTCGCCGCCATGCCCGACGATCCAGCGCGGCGGCCAGGGCAGGCGCTCCGCGCCCCAGGCCGAGGCGCCGGCGAGCGACGACCAGACCCCGCGCGCCGCGTCGCGCCAGAGCACGCCGCCCGGGCCCATGCCGGCATGAACAAGCATCTCGATATCGAAATGTTGTCCCGGCACGACGGTCGGGCCGAGCCACAGATGCGGGCTGCGGCCCGGCTCCGGGCGCATGAAGACGGTCAGCCGCTGCGTCGCGCCGCGCAGGCCGATCCAGAGCGCCGGCAGCGCCGACGGCTCGCGCGCCGCGAACAGCGTCTGCGGCGCGGCCGTGCGCTCGGGCGCCGCGATGCCCGAGAACCGCAGCGCGAGCGTCCGTTCCGCCGATGCCGGCCCGGCCGCCAGCGCAGGCTGGTCGCCGGGCGCGAGCCGGGTCCATCGGTCGGCGGCCGGGAGCGCGACCGGCCACGTCAGCGTCTCGCGCACCTGCCCGTCGCTGTCGATCACCTGGTAGCGCAGCCCCTGATCGTCGAGCGCGGCCTGCACGAGATGCAGATACTCCACACCCTCCGGCATCCGATGCGCGGTGCCGGCGCCGGCGCTGGTGATCTGGAGCACCCCGCGGTGGACCTGCACATCGAAGGCGAGGATGTGGCTGCACAGATACGCCAGCACGCCGGCCTCCACGAGGATGGTCCAGAACGGCTCGGCGTGCTCGGGCCCGATCTGACGCTGGTACGCCCCCGCGAATCCGTTCACCGGGAACACCGGGTGGTGGCCGATCACGAGCTTGTGCCGGGCGTCGTCATGCGCGGCGAGCGTCCGGCGCAGCCAGTCGGTCTCGACATGGCCCTCGCCGCCGAGGCCGGACCACAGCGTGTGCACGACCACCATCACGAGATCGCCGCGCCGCACGACGTAGGCGAGTCCCTCCTGCCCGGGCGGGCCGTTGCGCGGCATCGCCAGCACCTCGCGGAACACCGCCTCGCTCATCCGGTCATGGGCGGTGTGGTTGCCGGTGCTGTGGAAGATCGGCGTGGCGGCGCGGTCGAGCCAGGCCATCTCGTGGTCGAGGAAGTGGCGCCACTGCCGGCGCAGCGTGTCGGGATCGCCGCTCAGCCCGATGATCTCGTCGCCGGGAAACAGGATGAACTCGGGGGCGGGGCGAAGGCGCCGCAGCGTGGCGTTGACGCGCGCGAAGGTCTGTTCGTGCGGCGCGCCGGGAACGCCCGAGCAGGCATCGCCGTAGAGCACGAACCGGTGCCCGCGACCGCGCGCCAGCACGGCCGGGATCGGCGCGTCGGGTGCGGCGGACCACGCGGTCGTCATGGCCCATCTTGTCGTCCGTTTCCGGTCGGGAGACCAGCGACCGGCGCACCCGGGTGCGGTGGCGCGGCGTGTCCGCCGTGCTTCTCGTCACGCCTCGATCCCCGATCAGAAATCTGTCAGAAATATCCGCAACACAGTTTTTACATCGGTTTGACGGATATGTTCCATCTGAAGTGCACGTTGGTCACGGGCGCGGGAACGGCGCATTTGAAGGGCATCCAACGCGGCCATGCCGTCGAACTCCTGACAGCGGCGCTGCGCTGATCCACACCACCCGAAAGGACCGTGCCATGACCAAGACCACTCTCGCGCTTCTCTCCGCCCTCGCGATCGGCGGTGTCACCCTGCCCGCGCACGCCGTCGAGCCAGCGGCCGGCGGGATCGCCACGCATGCCAGCGAGGGCGTGCCGGGCCCCGCGTCCAACCCGAGCTTCGGCGGCGGCTGGGTCGGTCAGGTGACCGGCGAGGCCGGCGGCAGCTTCGACGCGCGCTACGCGGCGCCGATCTATGCTGGCGGCCAGCCTGTCACCGTGACCGGCGAGGCGGGCGGCAGCTTCTCGCGCGACCTCGCGGTGCGGCTGGGCGTGCAGGACAACGCCCAGAACGTGCTTGCGGCGCTGATCGCGGCCGCGCGCGGCTGACCCAGGCCGCGGCGCCCCCGCCCGGACTGGGCGGGGGCGCTGCCCCCTAGGCCCTGCTCCCGCCTTCCGCTAAGAGGCCGTCTTTCGGACGGGAGGCCGCCTCTTGACCAAGCCATTGCCCAATTCCCTGCGCACCGGCCCCGACCATCGGGGCCATTTCGGCGCGTTCGGCGGACGCTATGTCGCCGAGACGCTGATGCCGCTGATCCTCGAGGTCGAGCGCGCCTTCGAGGAGGCGAAGCGCGACCCCGCGTTCGACGCGGAGTTCCGCCGCCTGCTCACCCATTATGTCGGCCGCCCGTCCCCGCTCTGGTTCGCCGAGCGGCTGACAGCGCAGCTCGGCGGCGCGCAGGTCTGGTTCAAGCGCGACGAGCTCAACCACACCGGCGCGCACAAGATCAACAACTGCATCGGCCAGATCCTGCTGGCCAGGCGCATGGGCAAGACGCGGATCATCGCCGAGACCGGCGCGGGCCAGCACGGTGTCGCCACCGCGACCGTCTGCGCGCTGTTCGGTCTGCCCTGCACGATCTACATGGGCTCGACCGATGTCGCGCGGCAGTCGCCGAACGTGTTCCGCATGAAGCTGCTCGGCGCCGAGGTGAAGCCGGTCACCTCCGGTGCCGCCACGCTGAAGGACGCGATGAACGAGGCGCTGCGCGACTGGGTCGCGAATGTCGCCGACACCTACTACCTGATCGGCACCGTCGCCGGTCCGCACCCCTATCCCGCGATGGTGCGCGACTTCCAGTCGGTGATCGGCATCGAGGCGAAGGCGCAGCTCGCCGAGGCGGTCGGGCGGCTGCCGGATGTCTGCATCGCCGCGATCGGCGGCGGGTCGAACGCCATGGGGCTGTTCCATCCCTTCCTCGATGACACATCCGTGCGTCTGGTCGGCGTGGAGGCCGCCGGGCACGGGCTCGAGTCCGGCCAGCACGCGGCGAGCCTCTCGCGCGGGCGGCCCGGCGTGCTGCACGGCAACCGCACCTATCTGCTGCAGGACGAGCACGGCCAGATCCTGGAGGCGCACTCGATCAGTGCGGGCCTCGACTATCCCGGTGTCGGGCCGGAACATTCCTGGCTGCACGAGCTCGGCCGGGTCGAGTACGTCGCGGTGACCGACACCGAGGCGCTGGAGTCGTTCCAGCTCTGCACGCGCTCCGAGGGGATCATTCCGGCGCTCGAACCGGCGCATGCGCTTGCGCAGGTGACGAAGATGGCGCCGAGCATGGACAAGGACGCGATCATCCTGATGAATCTCTGCGGCCGCGGCGACAAGGACATCTTCACGGTCGCGGAAGCCTTGGGGGTGAAGCTGTGAGCCGCATCGCCGCCCGCTTCGCCGCGCTGAAGCGCGAGGGCCGCGCAGCACTCATTCCCTTCGTCGAGGCCTGTGATCCCGATCGGGCGACGACCGAGGCGCTGCTCGCCGGCTTCCCCGAAGCGGGTGCCGATCTGATCGAGATCGGCATGCCGTTCACGGATCCGATGGCGGACGGGCCGACCGTCCAGCGCGCCGGCCAGCGCGGGCTCAAGGGCGGGGCGACGCTCGGCGTCACGCTCGATCTGGTGCGCGGGTTCCGCGCCAGGGACGCCGACACGCCGATCGTGCTGATGGGCTACTACAACCCGATCCTGTCCTACGGGGTCGAGCGGTTCTGCGCCGATGCGTCTGCCGCCGGCGTGGACGGGCTGATCGTGGTCGACCTGCCGCCCGAGGAGGCCGAGGAACTGGCAGTTCCTGCCGGCACGGCGAAGCTTGACCTGATCCGCCTGGTGGCACCCACCACGCACCCCGAGCGGCTGAAGGTCGTGCTCCAGGATGCGGGCGGCTTCGTCTACTACGTCTCCATCACCGGCATCACCGGCACGCGCACCGCCACCGAGGAGCACCTTTCCGAGGCGATCCCGCGCGTGCGCGCCGCCACGAGCCTTCCGGTCGCGGTCGGGTTCGGCGTGCGCACGCCCGAGCACGCCGCCGCGGTTGCGCGTCATGCGGATGCGGCGGTGGTGGCGTCGGCGCTGATCGACACGATGGCGGCGAATCTCGACGAGGCGGGGACGCTGAAGCCGGGCACGATCGAGACGGTGCTGGACCAGGTGCGGGCTCTCGCCGCCGGCGTGCGCGGCGCGCGTGTCGGCCGGGCCGCGTGATGCGCACTCCGCGCCGTTCAGCGATGGATGCGAGTTTGCCGCGCGCGGAGGTGTG
>NZ_JBHYDW010000157.1:0-9533 GCF_051860475.1 Elioraea sp.
CCCGCCCCCCCCCGGCCGGCGCGCGCCCCCCCGGCCGCGCCGCACCGCAGGGAGCGCGGCCCCGCGGCCGCCGCGCCGGCGCGGCAGGCCGGCGGGCAGGGCCTGTGCCCCCGCGCGGGTGAGATGGACAAGCTCGGCGCCGATCCGCTCCGCGACGTCCAGCCGCACCGCGACCGGGCCGAGCGGGAGGTAGCCCAGCATCTCGATCCAGCCCTCGGGCCAGGACCCGTCGGGGCGCAACGCGACGGCGCCGGCCGTCGGCAGCGGCGGCGGCACGACCCCGCGCCAGACCGCCCAGAGCTGCGCGCGCAGCGCCGTGGCGCCGGGGCGGATCAGCGCGGGCTGGAACGCCGCATGGCGGCCGAGCCGCACACCGAGCGCCTTCAGCCGCCCGCGGTCCAATCCGGACGCCGGGACGTCCGCGCGCGGCACCACCCCGAGCCCCTCCTGCAGCAGATGGGCGAGCCCGCGCAGCGCCGGGTCCGAGGCCGCGGGACCGAGGGCCAGCAGCGGCTCGAGCGTCGCCGCAACCTGCGCAGCGAGCCAGGCAGCGGTGCGCGCACGGACGCGCTCGCGCTGGGCGCCGTCGAGAAATTCCCCGCCCGGCACCTCAACCAGCGGCCGCAGCACCGAGGCGCCGGGCCTAAGCCGCGCGACCTCGGCGCCGCGCCAGGCGATCCGCCCGGCGGGGATGAAGGCAAAGGCCGTGTCGGCGTCGGCCTCCAGCGCGGCGACCCGGCGCGGCACCTCCGCGGCCAGGGCGCGGCGGGCGGCGCGCAGCACGGCCTGCTTGCCGACACCATCCGCCTCCGGGTCAGGGTGGAACACGAACCCCTCGACCTGCCCGACCGCGTGGCCCTCGACCACCACCGTGCCGTCGCGCGTGACCGCCGAGAGCAACTCCGCGTCGGAGGCGGCGTCGAGGCGGCGGATCAGATGCGCGGCACGGCGGTCGACGAAGCGCGCGGTCAGTGTCTCGTGCAGCGCGTCGGAGATCCGGTTTTCGAGCGTCCGGCAGCGCTCGATCAGCGGCGCGGCGTCGGCGAGCCAGCCCGGGCGGCCGGCGATGTAGGACCAGGTGCGCGCGGAGGCGATGCGCGCCATCAGCGTGTCGAGCTCGCCGTCGGTCCGGTCGAGCAGGTCGAGCTCGCGGTGCACCCAGGCCGGATCGACCCGGTGCGGCCGGTCGTGCAGGAACCGGAAGATCCGCGCGCAGATCCGCGCGTGCGAGTCGTCGCCGAGGTGGCGGTAGTCCGGCACCTGGCAGGCGTCCCACAGCAGCGCGACGGCGCGGCGATCGCGGGCGAGGGCAGCGATCTCGGGGTCGCGGGCGAGCGCGGCGAGGGCAAGGTGATCCGCGGCGTCCGGTCCGCGCACCAGGCCAGGACCGGGCGGGGGGCGGTCGAGCGAGCCGAGCAGCCCGCCGAGGCTCGCGAAGTCGAGCGCTGCGTTGCGCCAGATCAGGTGCTGCAGCGGGTCGAACCGGTGCGCCTCGACCGCCTCGACGATCTCGGCCGACAGCCCCGCCGCCTCGGCGGTGGTGCCGAAGGTGCCGTCGGCCATGCCGCGGCCGGCGCGCCCGGCGATCTGGGCGACCTCGGTGGCATGGAGCCCGCGCGCGCGATGCCCGTCGAACTTCGACAGGCCAGCGAAGGCGACATGGTTCACGTCCATGTTCAGCCCCATCCCGATCGCATCGGTCGCGACCAGGAAATCCACCTCCTTGGCCTGGTACATCGCCACCTGGGCGTTGCGCGTGCGGGGGCTCAGGCGGCCCATCACGATCGCACAGCCGCCGCGGCGCCGGCGCAGCGCCTCTGCGATCGCATAGACCTCGGCGGCCGAGAACGCGACGATCGCGGTGCGCGGCGGCAGGCGCGAGAGCTTGGCGTGCCCGACATGGGCGAGTGCGGAGAGGCGCGGGCGGGTCTCGATCTCGGCGTCGGGCACGAGGCGGCGGAGCAGCGGGCGGATCGTCTCGGCGCCCAGGAACATGGTCTCCTCGCGGCCGCGCGCGTGCAGCAGCCGGTCGGTGAAGACGTGGCCGCGATCGGGGTCGGCGCAGAGCTGGATCTCGTCCACGGCCAGGAAGGCGAACGGTCGGTCCAGCGGCATCGCCTCGACCGTGCAGCAGAACCAGCGCGCGCCCGGCGGGACGATCTTCTCCTCGCCGGTCACCAGCGCGACGCGCGCCAGCCCCATCCGCGCGGCGATGCGGTCGTAGTTCTCGCGCGCGAGCAGGCGCAGCGGGAAGCCGATCACCCCCGTGGCATGGGCCAGCATCCGCTCGATCGCGAGATGGGTCTTGCCGGTGTTGGTCGGGCCCAGCACGGCCCGGACGCGGGCAGACTCGACGGCCCCGTGCATGGGTCCAGAGTGAGCAGAGAGGGCGGGCGGGCGCAACCGCGAAGTCGCGGGTGCTGGGCTCAGCGTAGCGCGACCTGCCCGGCCGCCAGGATCGGCCCGTGGCGCGGGCGCTGGAGCACCAGGGCGACCGCGTCCGCGCCCTCGGCTTCGGTGGCGGCCAGGGTCAGCACCACCGGGACGGCCTCGATCGCCGCGACCGGCGCGGCCCAGCGCACCACGTTGGTATGGTGCAGCGTGTGCCCGGCGTTCTCGCCGTCGATCACCTGCCGGACCTCGCTCCGCGAATAGGCGACCAGCCAGAGCTGCGCCCCTCCCTGCGGCAGGGCAAGCGCGGGAACCGTGACGGACAGGGTCGGCGGCTGCCGTGATGCGACGGAGACGACGATCATCGCCGCGGTCGGCGCCTGCGTCATCAGCCGCTCGATCGCGGCCCGATCGTGGCCGACGGTATGCGCGGTGCCCTGGACGACGAGCTGCGGCGTGTAGATCGAGCGCTCCTTCATCGCCCGGGCATAGCCGCGCTGACGCTGCACGGAAACCGCCAGCGCGAAGGGATCGCGCCAGCCCATATGGTCCCAGTATGGCACGTGGAACGACAGCGCGATCACGCCGCTGTCACGCGCGAGCCTGGCCAGCAGCTTGTCAGCAGGCGGGCAGGCCGAGCAGCCCTGGCTGGTAAACAGCTCCAGAACCACAGGGCCGCGCCCGCTGCCGGAATCGGCGGCACGGGGCCAGACGGCGACGGTGAGGGCGAGGGCGACGACCAACAGGCGGACCATGGCGGCGAACAATCGACGGCCCGGGCGGCATGGCCAAGCCACACGCGCGTGAAGCACGCCACAGGTGTGGCGGATCGGCATCACGATCCGGTTGACGGGGCGGATCACCCCATGCCGTGACCCGCTTGCGGCGCGGCCCGCCCCTCCGTATGCGGGCGGCCATGACCCCGGCGCGACGGCTGGCCCTGTTCTATGCGACGGCCTTCGCGGCACCCGGGGCGTCGCTGCCCTTCCTGCCGCCCTTCCTCGCGGCGCGCGGCCTTCGGCCGGAGGCGATCGGACAGGCGCTGGCGCTGGCCATGCTGGCGCGGCTGGTCGTCGCGCCCAGCGCCGCCGCGCTTGCCGATCGGCTCGGCGATCGCCGGCGGGTGGTGTTCGTTTTCGCCGCCTTGGCGATGGCAGCGAGCGCATTGCTGCTGGTGCCGGTGCCGTGGGTGCTCGCGCTGGCGGTGGTGCTGTCGGGCGCGGCGACCGGGCCGCTGGTGCCGATCGCGGATTCGCTCGCGGTGCGCGCAGCGGCGAGCGGCCAGGGTGATTTCGGGCGGATGCGCGCGGCGGGCTCGGTCTCGTTCATGGCGCTGACGGGGCTCGCCGGCGTGCTGATCGGCGCGGGTGGGGACGTCGCGCTGCCGCTGCTGCTGCTCGCCTGCCAGGCGGCAGTCGTGCTCGCGAGCCTGGGGCTGCCGGCGCTCGGCGTCAGCCGGGTGGCACCGGGCGGGCGCGGCGCGCTCGCGCTCTTCCGGAGCCGCGATTTCCTCCTGCTGCTGGTCGCCTCGGGGCTGATCCAGGGGAGCCACGCGCTCTACTACGCCTTCTCGGCGCTGCACTGGGGACGCGCCGGCCTCGGCCCGCCGCTGATCGGCGCGCTCTGGGTCGAGAGCGTCGTGGTCGAGGTGCTGCTGCTGACCTTCGGCCGCGACGTTGTCTCCCGCCTCGGGCCGGTCCGGCTGATGGCGGCGGGTGCGGCCGCGGCGAGCCTGCGCTGGATCGGCACCGCACTGACCACCACCCCGCTCGCCCTCGCCGTCCTGCAACCGCTGCACGCGGCGAGCTTCGCGATGACCATGCTGGGTGCGGCACAGCTGATCGGCACGCTGGTGCCGCCCGAGCGCGGCGCAACCGCGCAGAGCCTGCACGCCTCGTTCGGCCCCGGCCTTGCGAACGCGCTGCTCACCCAGGCCTCAGGCCTGCTCTATGCCCGGCTGGGAGGGGGCGCCTTCCTCGCGATGGCGACGGTCGCGGCGGCCGCACTGCCGGCGATCGCGGCGCTCGCCCGCGCCGCCGGGCCGGAGCAGCCTGCCCGCTGAGTGTTGCTAAGACGGATCAACCGACGCTTCGGACGGGCTTGGATGAACATGACGGTCCGGACACATGACTGCAATCTTGAGCAGCTAGACCTTCACGATCCGCGAACATGCGACGGAAGGAACGGCCCATGTCCTTCGACGAGACTGCCTTCGCGACGAAAATCAACCGGATCGGGCTGAAGCATTTCGGCTACCAGGAGCTGCTGACCCGAACGACCTGGAAGAACAAGTTCGGCACCCGGAACAGCAAGCCGCCGATGCGGCTCTGGGACAACATCATCCCGACCATCATTGTGCTCGACGCGCTGCGCGCCGAGCTCGGCAAGTCGATCTCGCTGCAGAGCGTCTATCGCAGTGAGGCCTACAACCAGGCGTCGAGCGACTCCTCGAAGGGCTACACCGGGCGCGCCAAGACCAGCCAGCACATGGCCTACAGCGCCATCGACTTCATCGTCTCCGGCATGTCCTGCACCAAGGTCGCGACGATCCTCCAGGAGTGGCAGAACGATGGAAAGCTGTTCTATTCGCCCGTACTGTTCGAACGGAAGGCCGAGAAGGTGAGCGCCGGCACGATCCCGTTCGGTGAGCTGCCACGGCACTGGCATGTCTGGCCGATCGGGGTGTGGTTCTCGTTCAAGGGCTTCATCAAGGCCTATCCGAGCGAGAACTTCACGCATCTCGACACGCGCGGGCTCACTTCGAACATGACGGAGTAGGCTGCCCGCAGCGACGCTGCACCGATGCGCGGTCGCAGGGCTAGGACGTCGGGCGGCGGGACGCCTCCCGCGCAACCCAGTCGGACAGACCGGCCTGCCACATTGCGTCGATGCTGTTGTGTCCGGCGCCTGGAACAATACGCATTTCGGCGCGCACACCGCGCGCGCTCAGCCTCTCGATATAGCTCCGCTTCTGCGATGGGAAGGCATTGGTGTCGTTCGCGCCAGTGTAGCCGATGACCTGCGCAGTGGTGGGCACCGAGTCCGCCAGGCGATACGGGTCGAGGCTGCGTGTCCAGGGCTGGCGGCCGAATCCATCACGCCAAGCCGCAATGTTGCAGTTGCACGCCAGCAGGGCGGCGGCATCGATCAGCCCCGGATTGCGCGCAAGAATGTTGGCGATCGTCGCCGCACCGCCTGAATGCCCAACACCGATCACGCGCGTCGCCCCGGTCTCGCGCTTCAGCGCCCGGATGGCGCCGGCCATGATGTCCATGTTCTCGGCGGTGTACTGGTCGGTGCGGTTGTAGTTGGTGCCGGTGGAGGCATTTCCTGCGCCGTCCGGATATCCGGGGCGTACCAGCGCGACTACCGCCGCGTCCGGTACGCGATCCGCGATCCGCCGGGCGAACGGGAAGTGGTAGTTCGCGGGGCCGCCGGACGAGACGTCACCGTGCAGCATGACGATCAGCGTATGGCTCGTCGCCTGGCCGAAACGCCGCACGGCGACACAGCCGCGGCCGTCCACCTCCACGCGCTGGGGTCCCTCGCACACAGGCGGCGTGCTGCCTGTAGCCGGACGCTGGGCAGCAGGGTCGGCTGTGCAGGCGGCAAGCAGAAGCGACACAGCAGCGAACGGAATGGTACGGCGCATGGACGACCCTCACCGTAATGATGCGATAACCTTCTGAGTCCCGATGCCGCGTCGCCTGTCAAGTGTTGGCCCAACCGTGTCGTCGATCTGTCATACGGAGAGATACTGCGCCTTGATCCCTGGTTCCGCGCGCAGCGCGTCGAGCGTCCCGGTCCAGCGCACGATGCCCTTCTCGATGATCGCTGCGCGGTCGGCGACGCGCTCGGCGAAATGCAGGTTCTGCTCCGACAGCACGACAGTCAGCCCCGCTGCCTTCACCGTGCGGATCGCCTCGGCCATCTGCTGCACGATCACCGGCGCCAGTCCCTCGGACGGCTCGTCGAGCAGGACGAGGCGCGGATTTCCCATCAGCGTGCGTGCGATCGTCAGCATCTGCTGCTCGCCGCCGCTCATCCGTCCGCCGGGGCGGTCCTTCATGCGCGCGAGATTGGGGAAGATCGCGAACAGCCGTTCCGGCGTCCAAGGGTCGAGTCCGTCGCGCGGCGCCCGCCGGCCGACCTCGAGATTCTCCGTGACCGTGAGGTCGGTGAAGATGCGCCGGTCCTCCGGCACGTAGCCGAGGCCAAGGCGCGCGATCTCGTAGGGCGCGCGGCCGGCGATCTCGGCGCCGTCGAAGGTCACCGACGAGCCGGGCGCTGGCCGGACCAGCCCCATGATCGCCTTCATGGTGGTGGACTTGCCCGCGCCGTTGCGCCCGAGCAGGACCAGCACCTCGCCACGGGACACCTCGAACGCGACATCGCGGAGGATATGCGCCCGGCCGTAGAACGCATTGAGCTGCCGGACGCTCAGCATCAGTGCGCCGCCATCTCGTCCGAGCCGAGATACACCTCGCGCACCGCCGGATTGGCGCGCACCGAAGCGGCGTCGCCCTCTGCGATCAGCGACCCGCGGTTCATGACGATGATCCGGTCGGCATGGCCGAACACCACGTCCATGTCGTGCTCCGTGAAAAGGCAGGCGAGGCCGCGCGCGCGCACCAGCGATCGCGTCAGCTCCATCAGCGCGATGCGTTCCGTGGGCGCCATCCCGGCGGTCGGCTCGTCCATCAGCAGCAGCTTCGGGTCGTTGGCGAGCGCCATCGCGAGCTCGACGCGTTTGAGATCGCCGTAGGCGAGCACGCCGCAGGGGCGGTCGGCCTGCTCGATCATGCCGACATGCGCGAGCAGCGCGTCCGCCTCGGCGGCGAAGTACTGCCGCGCGGCGCGCCAGAACGTCCAGACGCGGCGGTGGTGGCTGAGCAGCGCGCACTGGATGTTCTCGCGGACCGTCATCGAGGCGAAGGTGGCGGTGATCTGGAACGTGCGGCCAACGCCGAGGCGCCAGATCGCGCGCGGCTTCCGGCTGGTCAGCGTCTCGCCGGAGAGACGCACCTCCCCCGCATCCGCGCGGAGCTGCCCGTTCAGCAGGTTGAAGCAGGTGGACTTGCCCGCACCGTTGGGTCCGATCAGCGCCAGCATCTCGCCTTCGCGCACCGCAAGCGAGACGTCATTCACCGCGTGGACCCCGCCGAACCGCTTGGAGAGGCCGCGCGCCTCCAGCACCAGTTCGCTCATGCGGCTTCCATTCCGCGCGCTCGCTCGTAGCGCTGCCTGACGAAGCCGGCGATGCCCTGCGGGAAGGCGAGCACCAGCGCGACGATCGCGAGTCCGAGAATCAGTCGCCACCAGGTGAAGGCCTGGAGCACGGTGAGGAACAGCGTGTGGAAGGCGAGCGCGCCGACGATCGGTCCCGAGACGGTCTGCACCCCGCCGAGCAGGACCATCAGCAGCGCATCGATCGATTTCGGGATCGAGATGTAGGTCGGAAAGACGCTGCCCTTGGCGTAGGCGTAGACGCCCCCTGCAAGGCCCGCACCGAGCGCGGCGATGACGAAGGCGCCGAGGCGGATGCGCACCGCGTTCAGCCCGATCGCCTCGGCGCGAAGTTCGGAATCGCGCGCGGCCCTGAGTGCGTAGCCGAACGGCGCATAGATGATGCGGCGGAGCAGCAGTGTCGCGCCGATGCAGAGGACGAGCGCGAGCCAGAGATAGGCACCCTTCTCGCGCGCCCACTCGGATGGCCAGACGCCGAGGATGCCGTTGTCGCCGCCCGTGAACTCCACCCACTGGAACGCCGCCGCCCAGACGATCTGCGCGAAGGCGAGGGTCAGCATGGCGAGATAGACGCCCGAGAGCCGTACCGCGAACCAGCCGAACACCAGGCCGAACGCGCCGGCGAGCAGCGGGGCGAGCACGATCCCCGCCTCCATCGGCACCGCGAGGTAGCGCATCCCGAGCGCCGCCCCGTAGGCGCCGAGCCCGAAATACGCCGCATGGCCGAAGCTGACGATGCCGCCCGTGCCCATCATGAAGTGCAGACTCGCGGCGAACAGCACGAACACCGCGAGCTCGACCAGCACGGTCACGATGTAGGGTCCGGCGAAGAAGGGCACGGCGGCGCCGATCAGCAGCGCGGCCGCACCTGTCCATTTCAGGATGTCGGGCGCGGGTCGGATCACCGGCTCCACCGCGCCGGCGGCCGCGCGCGCATGCGCCTGCGGACGGCCGAGCAGCCCGTAGGGGCGGATCATCAGCACCGCGGCCATCACCAGGAACACCAGCACCAGCGTCGCTTTCGGGACGAGAACGATGCCGAAAGCCTGCACCTCGGCGATCAGCAGCGCGGCAAGGAACGCACCCGGAACGGACCCCAGGCCCCCGACCACGACGACCACGAAGGCCTCGGCAATGATCGCGAGGTCCATCTGGAGGAACGCGCTCTGGCTCGGCAGCACGATCGCGCCGCCCAGGCCCGCGAGCGTCGAGCCGAGGAAGAACACGCCGGTGAAGAGAACCCGCTGATCCACACCCAGAGCCGCGACCATCTCGCGGTCCTGGGTCGCCGCGCGCACCAGCACGCCGACGCGTGTGCGCTGGAACAGGAACCACAGCAGCGCCAGCACGGTGGGGCCGACGAAGATCAGGATCAGGTCGTACTGTGGGAACCGGCTGCCCGCGATCTCGACGAAGCGGCGCAGCCATGGGGGGCGGGGGAGGGGAAGGTCCTCGGGGCCCCAGACGGCGAGCGCGATGTCCTGGATCATCAGCACCACGCCGAAGGTGGCGAGCAGCTGGAACAGCTCGGGCGCACGGTAGATGCGGCGCAGCAGGGCGATCTCGATCAGCGCACCGATTGCGCCGACTGCGAGTGCCGCGAGCAGGATGCCGGCGATGAACAGCGCCGGCTCGCGGCCACCCCAGTCCCACAGTGCGCGCGTGATCGTCCAGGTGAGGTAGGCGCCCAGCATGTAGAAGCTGCCATGCGCGAAGTTCACGATGCGCGTGACGCCGAAGATCACGGTCAGTCCGGACGCGATCAGGAACAGCGCCGAGGCGTTCGCGAGGCCGGTCAGGAACTGGATGAGGATGAAGTCCACGAAGAACCTTTGAAGGAAGAACCGGGGGGACCACGGTGGTCCCCCCGGACCCCCCTCCCGTTGGTCGGGGGC
>NZ_JBHYDW010000158.1:0-8961 GCF_051860475.1 Elioraea sp.
CCGCCCCGACACCCCCGTCCGGGGGTGGGGGGGGCGTCGTGCTGGTGCCCCGACCCCACCCGACCAGGCGCGACCTCGCGCAGCACCGGCGCCTGCTCGCGGCAGCGAGACATCGCCTGCGGACAGCGCGGATGAAAGTGGCAGCCGCGCGGCGGATCGAGCGGGCTCGGGATCTCGCCGCGCACCGGATGGAACGACGCACGCCGCCGGTCGAGCCGCGGCACCGCCTCGATCAGCCCGCGCGTATACGGATGCGCAGGCTCGGCGAACACCGCGCCAACCGGGCCAGTCTCCACCACGCGGCCCAGGTACATGATCGCCACCCGGTCGGCGAGATGCCCGACCACACCGAGATCGTGGCTGATGAACAGGATCGCGAGGTCGAGATCGCGCCGGAGGTCGAGGAAAGTGTTCAGCACCTGCGCCTGGATCGAGACGTCGAGCGCAGCCACCGCCTCGTCGGCGACCAGCGCGCGCGGGTTCATCGCCAGCGCCCGCGCGATGCCGATGCGCGCGCGCTGCCCGCCCGAGAACTGATGCGGATAACGCGCCGCGAAGGCGGGATCGAGCCCGACGCGGCGCAGCGCCGCAGCCACCGTCTCGCGCGCGCTGGGGCGATCCGTCAGCCCGTGCGCGAGCGGACCCTCGGCGATCGCCACGCCCACGCGGATTCGCGGTTTTAGCGAGGCGTACGGGTCCTGGAAGATCATCTGCACTGCGGTGGTGCGCTTGGCCGCGCGGCCGTCGGAGTCGTCCGCCACCGGCGCGCCGTCCAGCAGCGCGCGGCCCTCGGTCGGCAGCAGCAACCCCGCGGCGATCCGCCCGAGGGTCGATTTGCCGCAGCCGGACTCGCCGACCAGCCCCACCACCTCGCTCCGCTCGAGATCGAGCGAGACGCCGTCCACCGCGCGCACGATCTCGCTCTTTGCCCCGCCGGTCAGCGCGCCGACGATACGCTCGGAGAGCGACGGCCGGCGCACGAAGCGCTTCGACACGCCGTCGAGCGAAAGCAGCGCCGTCACCTCTTCAGCCTGGGGTTCATCACGTCGCGCAACTGGTCGCCCACCAGGTTGATCGCGACGATCACGATCAGCAGCGCGATCCCGGGATAGACGCTGATCCAGTAGCGGCCCGAAAGCATGAACTGGAACCCGTTGGCGATCAGCGTGCCGAGCGAGGGCTCGGTCACCGGCATGCCGACGCCGAGGAACGACAGCGTCGCCTCGATCGCGATCGCGTTCGCCACCTGCACGGTCGCGACCACGATCAGCGGCGGCAGGCAGTTCGGCAGCAGGTGGCGCAGCACCACGCGCGCAGGGCGGAGAGGGATGCCGGAGGCTGCCTCGATGTACTCCTTGCGCCGCTCGGACAGCGCCGCGCCGTGCACGGTGCGCGCGAAATAGGCGTACTGCGCCGCGACCAGCGCCGCGACCACCTGGAACAGCCCCTGGCCAAGGATCGCCACCAGCACGAGCGCCAGCAGGATCGCCGGAAACGAGAGCTGGAGATCCACGAGCCGCATCAGCGCGAGCTCGACGCGCCCGCCGAAGAACGCGGCCGCGAGCCCGACCGTGGTGCCGATGCAGAGCGCGACCACGCCGGCCGACGCGCCGACGAACAGGCTGGTGCGCAGGCCCCAGAGGATCGCCGACAGCACGTCGCGTCCCTGCGCGTCCGTGCCGAGCCAATGGGCATAGCCGCCCGAACCAACCGCCCCCGGCGGCAGGCGCGCATCCATCAGCGCGAGCACTGCCTGGTCGTAGGGGTCCTGCGGCGTGATCCAGGGCGCCGTCAGCGCCAGCACCACGGCGAGCCCGAACACGAACAGGCCCCCGAGCGCCACCTTGCTCTCGGCGAACTCGGCCCAGAACAGCGCGGCTGGCGAGGCGGCGCGCGTGCTCACCGCTGGCCCCCGAGCCGCACCCGCGGATCGAGCGCCGCATAGGCGAGATCGACCAGCAGGTTGATCGTGACGAACATGGTCACGACCAGCATCAGGTAGGTCACCATCACCGGCCGGTCGAGTGTCAGGATCGAATCGATCACCAGCTTGCCCATGCCGGGCCAGGAGAAGATCGTTTCGGTCACGACCGCGAACGCCACCACCGAGCCGAACTCGAGCCCGAGCACGGTGACGATCGGGATCAGGATGTTGCGCATCGCATGCACCAGCACGACGCGCCGCAGCGTCAGCCCCTTGGCGCGGGCGAACTTCACGAAGTCGGCTGGCCAGGTCTCGCGCATGCCTGCGCGCGTCAGCCGGATGATCAGGCTGAGCTTGAACAGCGCGAGGTTGAACGCGGGCAGCAGCAGATGCGCGAGCCCGTCGCCGGTCAGGAACGACCACTCGATGCCGCCGATCAGCACGGTCTCGCCGCGCCCGCCCGAGGGTAGCCAGCCGAGCTCGACCGAGAACACCAGGATCAGCATCAGCCCAACCCAGAAGGTCGGCAGCGAGAACCCCAGCACGCTCGCGGCCATGATGGTGCGGCTCACCGCCGCATCGGGCTTGAGCCCGGCATAGGCGCCGAGCGGAATCCCCAGCACGATCGCGATCAGCATCGCCGCGAGAGCCAGTTCCAGCGTCGCCGGCAGCTTCGACAGGATCAGCCCCAGCGCGGGCTGGTTGAACACGAAGCTCATGCCGAAATCGCCGCGGATCAGCGAGTCGAGGAAGTAGCCGTACTGTTCCCAGAACGGACGGTCGAGCCCGTAGCGCGCGATCGTCTCGGCGCGGGTGATCTGGTCGGCCGCCGGGTTGATCAGCACGTCGATCGGGTTGCCGATCGCGAACACGCCGGCGAACACGATCAGCGACATCGCGAAGATCACCACGACCGCTCCGGCGAGCCGTTGCAGCAGGAAGGCGATCATCCGGGCGCGCCTGGCATCATGCAGGGCTGTCATAGCGGCCGCGCCGCGCTCTGTCATCGCGGCGCGGCACCGCTCGCGGCAGGATGACCGGCGATGATCCTGCTGATCCAGGCCGCGCCGCTCGGCGCGATCGTCGCGTTGCTCGCCTCCGGGCGTGCCGACCCGCTGCGTGCTGTGGTTGTGGCGCTGGTGCTCGCGATCCCCGCCGCCGCCGTGTCGGTGCCGGAGGGCGTGATGCTCGCGCCGCTGCTCGCCGAGGAGGCCGCGCGCGGCGCGTTCCTGGCTCTCCAGCCGATCGCGGTGACGCTCGCGGGGCTCTTGTTCCACGGGGCGGTCTCGGCGCGGCCGCGCGACGCCGAGGCGGACGGTGCGGCCATCCACGCGCGCCTGTTCACCGTCTGCCTGCTGCTCGGCCCGTTCTTCGAGACCGTCACCGGGTTCGGTGTCGGCGCGGTGTTCGCGCTCGGCGATCTGCACGCGCTCGGCATCGTCGGGCCGGCCGGCGCCGCGCTGTCGCTTCTCTCGCAGATGCTGATCCCCTGGGGCGGGCTCGGGCCCGGCACGCTGCTCGGCGCCGCGCTCGCCGGCGTGGAGCTGCGCGCGCTCGGCGCCTGGAACGCGGGCCTCAGCGCCGTGTGGCTGCTCACGCTGCTGCCGGTGTTCTGGCGGCTCGCGGCCGAGGTGGGGCTGCCTGCACGTCCGCGCGACCGGGCCGAGGATGCGGCGACGCTCGTCGTGCTCGGCGGGCTGCTGGTTGCGGCGAACCTGCTGGTCACGGTGGAGGTCGCCGGACTGCTGGCGCTCGGCCCGCCCCTGGTCTGGCGCCTGCGCCACCGCCTCGCCCGGCCGGGCGGGCTGCGCGCGGCCTCGCCGTATCTCGCGCTCTCGGCGGTGCTGCTGGCGACCCGCCTACTGCCCGGTGTCCCCGAGCGCCTGACCTCCGTCGGCATGATCCGGCCCTGGCCCGACCTGCCCGGCTTCGCGCTGCTGCACCAGCCCGGGATGCTGCTGGGCGCGGTCGGCCTCTGCGCGCTGGCGACCGTGCATGGCCGGCGCGACATCCTCCGCCACGTCGGACGCCGCGGCGCGCGGCCTGCCGCGCTGATGCTCGGCTACGTAGTGCTGGCGCGGCTGCTCGGCGGATCGGGGGCGGCGGCGGCGCTGGCCGGCGCGCTCGCCGCCGCCGCGGGGCCGGCACTGGCCTTCGTCGTGCCGCTGCTCGGCGCGGCCGGCGGGTTCTTCGCCGCGACCAATGTCGGCTCGAACAGCATCCTGATGCCGGTCGTCTCCGCACTGGCGCTGCCTCTGCCGCCGGCCTTCGTCGCGGCGGTGCAGAACTTCACCGGCTCGGCGCTGTGCATGGTCGCACCGATGCGGCTCGGCGCGACTGCGGCCCTCGCCGCCGACGGCACGACGCCCGGCGCGATCGGCCGGCGGCTGTGGCCCGCGGGAGCGACTGCTGTGCTGGTCGGCTGGACCGCGATCGCCGCGCTTGTCGGCGGGGGCTTCGGCGGCGGTCCGGCCTGACGTTTGAGCAGACGCCGCGTGGCCGATGCCGCACACCTGATCGGCGGTCGCCGGAGCGAGCCCGCTGCGACGCTCGACGTGATCGATCCGTCCGACGGTTCGGCGTTCGCACGCATCGGCTGCGGCGCTGGTGGAGAATTTGCAGCGCACGGACCTTGATCCGATTGAGGAGGCGGAGGGCTTGATGCGTCTCATTGAGACGCACAATCTCTCGCAGGAAGAGATCGGTCGCATGATCGGCAAGAGCCGGTCGCATGTCGCGAACACGATCCGGTTGGTGAATCTGCCGACGATCGTGCAGTTCCACGTGCGGGAGGGGCGGCTGACGGCTGGTCATGCGCGGGCGCTGCTGGGGTCGAAGGAAGCGGGGATGTTGGCGGCGCAGGTCGTGGCCGAGGGGTTGAGCGTGCGTCAGACCGAGGCCTTGGTGGCGGCGGAGGGGCAGGAGGTGGCGGGGCCGAAGCGGTATCCGCGGCGGGCGACGGATCCGAACCTGCTGAGCCTGGAGCGGGATTTGAAGGAGCGGCTGGGGGTGGGGGTTCATGTGCGCCCACGCGGCCAGGGGGGCGAGCTGCGGTTGCGCTACGCGAATCTGGACCAGTTGGACGGGCTGCTGGCGCTGCTGATGAGAGAGGGATAGGGGGTTTGGCGGAAAGGGGAAGGATTGCGGTGGCTTCGCTGGCCCGAGGGCCAGTTCCGCGCGCGGCCCTCTCCCCCAAGGGGCTTTGCCTTGGCTGGCCGAAGGCCAGCGAAAGGACGTTTGCCGCGCTTGGTCGCTGGTCGCCGAGCGTCCCCTCTCCCGCGTGCGGGAGAGGGACAGGGTGAGGGTCAGCGGTCGGTCAGCGCGTGCAGCCGTTCCATCTCGTCAAGGATTGCCGACGCGAGCGCCGCGCCTTCCGTGCCGGCCCGCCGGCCGAGCCCGACCACGCGCAATTCCTCTGTCATTGCCGCCGCCGCGTCGGGGAACGGCAGCCGCTCGGCCGCGCGCACGCGCGCGAGAATGGCCCGCAGCTCGTCGAGCGGCGCGGGCGCTTCCTCGGGTTCTGCGGGCGCTGGCGGCGGCGCGAAAAGGTCGGTCTGGGCGAATCGCGACATGCCGGGAGGATAGCGGGCACACGGCCCTTGCGAAACGGCCTGCGCCTCGCGCAGCGTGCGGCGAATGGGCCGCACCATTCTCTCCGACTATCTGAATGAGATTGCCCGCATCCGTGGCACCGGCGCGGGGACGAAGGAGATCAGCTCCTACGGCGCGCTGACAGGCGCGCTCAACGCCGTCGGCCACACGCTGAGGCCGCGCGTGTTCTGTGTGCCGAACCTGAGGAACCGTGGTGCGGGCTTCCCCGACATGGGGCTGTTCGTCGCCGCGCGTGGCCTCGACCTCGCCGACTGGCCCGAGGGTCGTCCGCCCGATCGCGGCGTGGTCGAGGTGGACGACATCCCCGCCCCGATCGCCACGAAGCGCGACAGCGCGCAGGTGAAGCGCTACCTCGCCGAGTACGGCCTCGTGCTGGTCACGAACTACCGCGACTTCGTGCTGCTCGGACGCGGCGCGAACGGTGCCGAGGAGCGCGAGCGGTTCTCGTTCGACTGCGCCGACGCCGACGGGTTCTTCGCCCTCGCCCGATCCACCCGCCGCCCCGCGGGCCTTGCCACCCGCTTCGCCGACTTCCTCCAGCGCGTGCTGCTGCACCAGGCGGCGCTGGCGCGGCCCGAGGACGTGGCGTTCTTCCTCGCCTCCTACGCCCGCGACGCGCTCGCGCGCGTCGAGGAACGCGCCGAGCTTCCCGCCTTCCAGGCGTTGCGCGGTGCGTTGCAGGAGGCGCTGGGGCTCACCTTCGAGGACGCGCGCGGCGAGCATCTGTTCCGCTCCACCCTCGTGCAGACCCTGTTCTACGGCCTGTTCAGCGCCTGGGTGGAGACCGCGCGCGAGGGCCGGCCGTTCCACTGGCACGCTGCCGGCTGGGACCTGCACGTGCCCTTCATCTCCACGCTGTTCCAGCAGATCGCCACGCGCGACAAGCTGAAGCCGCTCGGCCTCGAGGAGCCGATGCAGTGGGCTTCGGACGCGCTGAACCGCGTGGACCGCGGCGCGTTCTTCAAGGCGTTCAGCGATGCGGATGCGGTCCGATACTTTTACGAACCGTTCCTTCAGGCGTTCGATCCGGAGCTGCGCAGGCAGCTCGGCGTCTGGTACACGCCGCGCGAGATCGTCCGCTACATGGTCGAGCGGGTGGACCGCGTCCTGCGCGAGGAGCTCGGCGTGGCCGACGGGCTCGCCGATCCGTCCGTCTGGGTGCTCGATCCGTGCTGCGGCACCGGCGCCTATCTGGTGGAGGTGCTGGAGCGCATCCGCCGCACGCTGACGGCGAAGGGCGAGGATGCGCTGATCGCGGAGGACCTGAAGCAGGCGGCGAGGACGCGCATCGCCGGGTTCGAGATCATGCCCGCGCCGTATGTGATCGCGCATTGGCAGGTGGGGCATCTGCTGCGCGAAGCGGGCGCGGCGCTTGGCGAGTCCGAGCGCGCCGCGGTGTATCTGACCAACGCGCTGACGGGCTGGGCCGAGGCGGAGAAGGAGACGGCGGAGAACGGCCAGGCGGGGCTGAAGCTGGTGTTCCCGCCGCTGGCGGAGGAGCGCGACGAGGCGCGGCGGGTGAAGCGCGAGCGGCCGATCCTCGTCATCCTCGGCAACCCGCCCTACAACGCCTTCGCCGGCACCAGCCCGACGGAGGAGGGCGGATTGGTGGCGCCCTACAAGGAGGGATTGCAGAAGGTCTGGGGCATCAGGAAGTTCAACCTGGATGACCTTTATGTGCGCTTCTTCCGTGTCGCCGAGCGCCGCATCGCCGATGGAACGGGCCGCGGCGTGGTGTGCTTCATCAGCAACTACTCTTGGCTAACTGGATCGTCGTTCGTCGTCATGCGTCAGCGCTTGTTGCGCGAGTTCGATCGCGTCTGGATCGACAACATGCATGGTGACAGGAAGATCTCGGAATACGGACCGGACGGCCGAACCAGCGAGACCGTGTTTGCAATCAAGGGGTTCTCGCCCGGCATTCGTCAGGGCACCGCGGTATCGCTTTGGGTCCGCAGGGCTCAGCGCGCCGAGCGGCCGATCGTGCGGTTCAACGACTCGTTCGACGCCTCGAAGGCGGACGATCGGCGCGCGCAGATGCTCGCGAGCTTCGAGCGCGCGGATTTCGACGCGCTGTACACAGAAGCGACACCGACCGCAGAAAACCGCTTCGCGTTCCGGCCGGGTGAGGTGGCCGGTGCCTATGCGTCCTGGCCGCGAATGATCGAGCTTGCGGCGGTTCCGCCGTTCAACGGCCTGATGGAGAAACGCGGCGGTGCGTTGATCGACAACGACCGCGGTGCACTTGCAGCGCGTATGCGTGCCTACTTCGATCAGAAACGGTCTTGGAACGATGTAGCGCCTCTGATTGGCGGACTGGCCAAGAAGGCAGGACGATACGATCCAAAATCAACTCGTGCGAAGCTGATCGCTCGGCGCGGTTTCGCTGATGGCAGCATATACCGCTACCACTTGAGGCCGTTCGATCTGCGATACGCATATGCTGTGGCGGACCGACCGCTCTGGAACGAGCCCCGGCCTAAGCTACTGCGTCAACTCCCGACCGCAGGAGGATTCCTCGCTACCCGCCCCGCAGGTGTCGCGAACCCGGAAGGCATTCCGCTGACCTGGACAACCGCGCTCGGCGATAACGACGCTCTGCGCGGCCACGCCTACTACACGCCGCCAGTCGTCGCCGGCGGCGATGCCGTCCGCGCCAATCTCTCCCCGTCCGCCCGCGCCTGGCTCGCCGCGCTCGGCCTGCCCGATCCCGACAGCGACCGTGACACCGTCGTGCTCCCCTGGCTGCACGCCCTCGCGATCGGCTACAGCCCCGCCTGGCTCGCCGAGAACGAGCACGGCATCCGCGGCGACTGGCCGCGCATCCCGCTGCCCGGCAGCGCCGACCTGCTGCGCGCCTCCGCTGCGCTCGGCCGCCGCGTCGCCGATCTGCTCGACCCCGATACGCCCGTGCCCGGCGTCACCGAAGGCACGGTCGAGCCCGCGCTGCGCGCGCTCGCCGTGCCGACGAAGCAGGGCGGCGGCAACATGGCCGAAGCCGACCGCGCGCTCACCGCAGGCTGGGGCCACGCCGGCAAGGGCGGCGCGGTGATGCCCGGCCGCGGCCGCACCGTGTCGCGCGGCTACGCCGCCGACGAAGCCGACACGGCCGCCCACGCCGCCCTGCTCGGTGCCCGCACCCTCGACGTGTTCCTCAACGACTCGGCCTGCTGGCGCAACATCCCCGAACACGTCTGGTCCTTCACCATCGGCGGCTACCAGGTGCTGAAAAAGTGGCTCTCCTACCGCGAGAAGCCGCTGCTCGGCCGCGCCCTCACCCCCGCCGAAGTCCGCTACGTTCGCGACACCGCCCGCCGCCTCGCCGCGCTGCGCCTGATGGGGCCGGCCTTGGACGCGAACTATCGCGCCTGCGCGGACGCACACCGCCCCTTATGAATCGGGATGGGGAGTTTGAGGGGAAGGGC
>NZ_JBHYDW010000159.1:0-8948 GCF_051860475.1 Elioraea sp.
CAGCTTGCGGGCCGGCGCGAGGTAGAGGGTGTCCACCGTGTCGATCACCGGGGTGTCGTCGAACGGCTCGATCAGCGGGCGGTCATGGTCGGGCAGCGAGGGGTCGTCCCACGACGACTTGGCATGACAAAGAAGCAGAAGCTGCGCATGGAGGGACGTGAAGGGCCGCGGTCCAGAGCAATACGGCCGTGACCATCGCATGATCTGCGCGTGTCGTCTGCCCAGGGTGGCCTGTCTGACGCAGCCGGTCTACCAGCCGACGAGCCGGCCAGTCATGCCGGCGTCATATCGAGGGCGGACGGTGTCGACGCTGGCGTGTCGGACCCCGCACGGGCGGTCCCAAAGCGGCGAGTCCGAACAGCCCCAAGGCCGAGCCGGCCAGGACGGCAAGCGTGGAGGGCTCGGGCACCGCCACCGCGACGATCGCAAATGGCGCGGCCCAGTGCACCCGGGCCGAGTCGTCGGCATTGCCGCCGAGCCAGTGGATGCTCAGGGTGTCCATCGGGCCGATGAAGCCGAGGAAGCCCTGATGATTCCGGAATGACTCGTCCTTCAGCGGCAATGTGTCCCATGTCAGCGTGAAGCCATTGACGTCCACGGGGTATTCGAAATCGCCGTAACCGACATACCACGAGAACAAGCCGCCGAAGCCCAGGATGGGCTGGTCGAACGCCGCCTCGAAGGTCTGCACGCCGAGGCAGGGGTAGACGGCCGTATAGCAGCCGAAGGTCGCAGCGACGTCGGACGGACCCAGGGCGAACAGCCCGCCGGATGACGATGATGGCGGCGGGCCATGCCCGGTCAGAAAGACGCTCCGCGGCCGTTCGCCGCCTTCGTTCCAGCCCACCCCTCCGCCGGGCTGTGGTCCCTCCGGGACGTCCACCTTCTCGTTCAGATCCGTGAAGGTTCCCCAGGCGTCCGAGAAAACGGGCGCGGTCAGTGTCAGCGGCACGAGCATGACGGGCCCGAGACTTCCGGTGGCGATCAGCCACTCGTCGGCATTGACATAGGCCGTGACGCCGTGTGCGGGCGGCGCGGTGACGATTGCGCTCGCCACTGCGAGCGACAGCGCGGCGCCTGTGATGGTCGATCCTCGGTCCATCTTGTCCTCCCAACAATGATGGAAACATCGTAGCAAGGATGATGGATAGATGGGACCTGCTTGTCTCGGATTATACGTCAGTGTCGGTCATATTACTTGAAGTTGTGTAAGCGATGCACAGGGTTGACTTATCGATTGTCTTGCTCGCTATTGGCGAACTGCAGAGCCTCCGACGTGCGTCGGCTGTGTCGGTCGAGACCCATGCAACCGATCACAGCCGTGTCAGGGCGGACTCGCGGTTCGCGCCGCAACGCCCAAGTGGAGAGTTCAAAACAAGGAATGATCGGGTAATGGTTCTCGTGTTCGGGGCCACGGGCGGGATCGGCGGCGCGCTGGCGCGGCGACTGGCCGCATCGGGCCGCGCGTTGCATCTGGTCGGGCGCGACGCAGGGCGGCTGGAGACGTTCGCGGCCAAACTGGTCGCGCCGTCTTCGGTCTGCGACGTGCTCGACGAGGCATCGCTGGCCCGCACGGTGGCGGAGGCTGCCGCCGGCGGCACGCTCGCCGGGCTCGCCTTCTGCGTCGGCTCGATCGTGCTGAAGCCGCTCGGCCGTGCCACCGCCGCCGACCATCTCGACGCCTATCGACTCAACGTGCTTGCGGCGGCGCGTGCCGTGACCCTGGCCGCCGAGGCGTTGAAGGCCGGCCAGGGCGCGGTCGTGCTGTTCAGCTCCGTCGCCGCCCGCGCCGGCTTTCCGAACCACTCCGTGATCAGCCCGGTGAAGGCGGCGGTGGAGGGGCTCACGGTCGCGCTGGCCGCGGAACTGGCGCCGGCGGTGCGCGTCAACTGCATCGCGCCCAGCCTGATGCGCACCGCGATGGCGGCGCCGCTTACCGGCAACGCGGCGATGGCGAAGGCGATCGCCGCGCAGCACCCGATCCCCCGTCTGGGCGAAGCGGAGGATGCGGCGGCGCTGGCGGCGTTCCTGCTGTCGCCGGAGAGCGGCTGGATCACCGGCCAGGTGATCGGCGTGGACGGCGGGCGTTCAAGCATCAGGAGCAAGGGATGACCGGACGCAGACCGTTTCTCGCCGGACTCGTGCTCGCACCGGGCGCGCTGATGGCGGCACCGCTGACGGCGGCGATCCCGGAGAGCGGCCGGCTCACCTTCCGGGTGCTGCGCAACGACAGCGACATCGGCGCCCATACCCTCGCCTTCACCATGGAGGGCGAGGCGGTACGGGTCGAGATCGCGATCGAGCTCGCGGTGCGCGTGCTCGGCATCCCGTTGTTCCGCTACAGTCACCGCAACACCGAGCGCTGGACGGGCGAGCGGCTCCTGCTGATCGACAGCAGTACCGACCGCAACGGCCGCTCCTATCGCGTGCAGGCGCGTGCATCCGGCGAGGGGATCACGGTCGAGGGCACCGAGGGCGGGCGTTACGTCGCACCAGGCGACGCGGCCTCAACCTCGTACTGGCACGCGCGGTTCCTGCGCACGCAGAAGATCGATACCCAGGGCGGGCGGCTGCTCGGCACGACGATCGAGGACCTCGGCGAGGAGACGATCCCGATCGGTCGACGCTCCGCGGCCGCACGACGCTTCCGCGTCTCCGGCGATCTCACGCTCGACATCTGGTACGACCGTGCCGGCGCCTGGTCGGGCCTGCTGTTCGCCGGCGAGGACGGCTCGACGATCCGCTACGTGCGCACGTGACCGCACCCACCCTGCGCGTGGTGCTGGGCGACCAGTGCTCGTGCGCCCTCTCGGCTCTCGCCGACCTCGATCCGGCGCGCGACGTCGTGCTGATGGCCGAGGTGATGGGCGAGTGCACCTATGTGCGGCATCACCGCCAGAAGATCGCGCTGGTACTCTCGGCGATGCGGCACTTCGCCCGCGCGCTGGCCGCCCGGGGCGTGCGTGTGGACTACGTGCGGCTCGACGATGCGGGGAACACCGGGACGTTGCGCGGCGAGGTCGTCCGCGCGGTACGCCGGCACGGGGCGGCGCGCATCGTCGCCACCGAGCCGGGCGAGTTTCGCCCGCGCGAGGACATGCGGGGCTGGGGCGAGGCGGCCGGTGTACCGGTCGAGATCCGCGAGGACACGCGCTTCATATGCTCGCTGGCGGACTTCGCCGCCTGGGCCGAGGGACGGCGCGCGCTTCGGATGGAGTACTTCTATCGTGAGATGCGTCGGCGCACCGGGCTGCTGATGGAGGGCAAAGAGCCCGCAGGTGGACAGTGGAACTTCGACGCCGAGAACCGCAAGCGCCTGCCTGACGATGTGCACCCGCCGGCGCCGTTCCGCGTCGAACCCGACGCGATGACGCGGGAGGTGCTCGACCTCGTCGCGGCGCGGTTCCCTGGCCACTGGGGCGGGCTCGACGGCTTCGCCTGGCCGGTCAGCGCCACGGACGCCGAGGCCGCGCTCGACCGCTTCATCGCCGAACGCCTGAAGCACTTCGGCGACTACCAGGACGCGATGGCCGAGGGCGAGGCGACGCTGTTCCACTCGCTGCTTTCGACCAGCCTGAATCTCGGGCTGCTGCTGCCGCTGGAGGTGTGCCGGCGCGCCGAGGCGGCGTGGCGCGCAGGACAGGCGCCGCTCAACGCGGTCGAGGGGTTCATCCGCCAGATCCTCGGCTGGCGCGAATACGTGCGCGGGCTCTACTGGCTGAAGATGCCTGAGTATGCGCGCCTGAACGCGCTTGGCGCCGACCGGTCCCTGCCGGCGTTCTACTGGACGGCAGAGAGCGGCATGGCGTGCGTGGACGCGGTGGTGCGGCAGACGCGCGACCTCGCCTACGCGCACCACATCCAGCGGCTGATGGTGACAGGAAACTTTGCCCTGCTCGCCGGCATCGACCCGATTGAGGTCAACGACTGGTATCTCTGTGTCTATGCCGATGCATTCGAGTGGGTGGAACTGCCGAACACCCACGGCATGGCGCTGCACGCGGATGGCGGTGTGATGGCCTCCAAGCCCTACGCCGCGTCGGGCAAGTATATCGATCGGATGAGCGATCACTGCCGGCACTGCCGCCACGACGTGCGTGAGTCGGTGGGCGAGAGCGCCTGCCCGTTCAATGCGCTCTACTGGGACTTCCTGGCGCGTCACCGTGCGCGCTTCGCCACCAATCCCAGGATGGCGCAGATGTACCGGACGCTTGATCGGATGGACGCAGCCAAGGTTGCCGCCATGCGGCGCCACGCCACAGCCTTCCTCGACCGCATCGCTCCGCGCAAGGCAGCCGCCGCGTGAGCAGGCCGCGCCCCGCCCGGCCCGAGGATGGGCTTGCCTGGATCACCGGCGCCTCCTCAGGCATCGGCCGGCAGCTCGCGCTGGAGCTCGTCGCGCGCGGCTGGACCGTGGTCGCGACCGCGCGGCGCGAGGCGGAACTCACGGCCCTCGCGGCCGAGGCGAACGGGCGGATCATCGCCGCGCCTGCAGATGTCACGGACCCGCAGGCGGTTGCGGCTGCGGTGCACGAGGCGCAGACCGCCACCGCCCGGCCGATCGCGCTGGCGGTGCTGAACGCCGGCACCTACCTGCACGACAGCGCGGAACGGTTCGATCTCGACGCGTTCACGCGCCAGGTGCGGGTAAACATCGACGGCACTGCGACCGCGCTCGCAGCCGTCATGCCGGCAATGATCGCGCGGGCGTCGGGCCAGATCGCGATCGTCTCCTCGGTCGCCGGCTATCGCGGCCTGCCGCGCGCGATCGCCTACTCCGCCACCAAGGCGGCGCTGATCGCCATGGCAGAGAGCCTCAAGTTCGACCTCGACCGCGCGGGCGTGATGGTCAACGTCGTGAACCCCGGCTTCGTCAAGACGCCGCTGACGGACCGCAACGACTTCCCGATGCCGTTCCTGATGCCGGTCGAGGCGGCAGCAAGACGCATCGCCGACGGCCTTGCGCGCGGCCGTTTCGAGGTTGCCTTCCCGCGCCGGTTTGCGGCGATCCTCAAGGTGATGCGGATCCTGCCCTACGCGCTATACTTCCCGCTGGTGGGAAGGACGACGCGACGACCATGAGACTGGAGGATCTGGCGCGCGATGCCCGTGGTGGCGCGCTGCGCGGCTGGGGTGAGGCCTGGCAGAGGCTCACGCCGGAGACCATCCCGACGCTCGTCGGGCTCGCTGCCGCCGATGTTCGGTTCCGCGATCCGTTCCAGGAGATCCGGGGCCGCGATGCGTTCGAGGGCATGCTGCGGCACGTATTGGCCACGGTCTCCGAGCCGCGGTTCGTCGTCACCGACCATGCGCTCGGCCTCGCCGCGGGGTATCTGCGCTGGCGTTTCACCTGTCGCCGCGGGGACACGGCACAGACCATCGAAGGCATGAGCGAGATCGCGTTCACGCCGGACGGTCTCGTCGCGTCGCACCTCGACCACTGGGACTCCGGCATGCAGGTGTACGCGCGGTTGCCGGTGCTGGGTGTGGCGATCAGGGCGATCGCACGTCGGATCGCCGCGCGTTAACCATTCCTTTACGTTTATCGTTCAGTCTGCCCACTGGCGTCGTCTAGCCGGTGCTCAGCCCGCGTCGGCAAGGCGACATGGAAATGGCGTCAGCGCCCATGGAGGGCCTCGGCCCAGGCAGGCATACGATGATCGTTGAAGCGGCCCGTCCGGTCTTCCTTCCGCCGTCCTCGCCCCTGGCGCGGGCGATCCCCGCCGGCATGCCCGACGATATCGCGGCGATGCCGCAGACCACCCTGGCAAGAGCCGTGCCGCTCACCAACCCGTCCATGCGGTTCGACCTCAAGGCGTCGATGGTGGTCATCGAGTTCTTCGACGCCGATGGGCAGATCCAGCGCAAGATCCCCTCCGAGCGCGTGCTCGAAGCCTATGCACGAGGCCAGGACCCCGGTTTCCCGGCGGTTGCCCTGGTGGTCGACGCCGAGGGGTAATCTATCTGCGGTGGTCGCGCCGCATCAGCACGAACGGTTTGCCGTGGTCGTGCAGCACGCCATGCTCGACCCAGCCGAGTGACGCGTAGAGCCCGACCTGCCCGTCGGTGAACAGCCAGACCCGCGGGAAGCCCGCGCGCCACGCCGCCATTTCCACCGCCGTCACCAGCACCGGAGCCAGACCGACGCCGCGGAACCGCGGCTCGACATAGACGCTGGCGAGCCACGGCGAGAGATCCCGCCTCGTCTCGGTGTCCTCCGCAACGAGCGATGCCGTCGCGGCCGGTTCGCCGTCGATCAGCGCGACGACGCACTGCTCGAGGCCGATCCGTGCGGTGCGCGCGGCCACTCTGGCGATCCGCTCCTCCAGCGTCTCGCCCTGCGCGCGGCCCCAGGCGTTCCAGGTCCACGCGCCGATGATGGTCGCAAGGTCGGGCCGATCCGCGATCGTGACGAGGGCCAGGCTCACGCTGCACCGGTCCGCCGGAACGCGAGCTGCACCGTGCCGATCCAGATGCCCCAACGATACACTTTCGCGGTGTTCAGCACGACCTCCTCGTCGATCCGGAACATCCAGTCGTCGAACCGCACCTCCCAGGAGGAGCCGCCGACCGGCAGATTGATCCGGTAGCCGAACTGGAAGGCGTTGCCGGCCTCGCGGCCGGTCGCGACGCCCATGACGTCGGCCGCACGTCCCTCCCATTGCCGGTCACCGGTGCGCGTCAGCCGCCAGATGCGCTTCTGCGTCTCGCCGTCGTTGTAGAGGAAGTCCTCGTCGAGCGTCAGCGTCGTGCCGTCCCAGATGCCGAGGATGTCGACGGTGAAGGTGCGGCGCACGGTGCCGAACCGGTCTTCGAAAAGCCCGGCTGCGCGGGTACGCCCCGCGAAGTACTCCTCGAGCCGGAGCTCGGGCGTGCGCCCGGCGAAATCCTCGATCCTCATTCCCCCTCCGCATCCAGCGAGCAGCACGAGCCCAAGCAAAGCAGCCACGATCCGCCGCATCCCACCCCTCCGTACGTCACGCCTTCAGGTCGATCCACGAGAGGTGGCCGCCCTTGCCCGCGCCCGTGTCGAGGAACACCGCCCGACCGCCGCGCTTGCCCTCGGCGATATGGGGGCGTCCGTCGACGCTGCGATTGTCGTGGCCGCAATAGACCGTGAGCCCGGCCGGGATGTAGTCCACCCAGTCCAGCACCCGCACCGGATAGCCAGACTCGGTGAGTTGGCCCGTCAGCGTCTGTCCGAACAGGGCGCGCGAGACCAGTCCGTCCGGCCGGCGGGCGCCTGCCTCAGCGGGAGAGGGCTCGTTCAGCATCCCGGTGTGGAAGCCGCCGTGCACGAACAGGGCGTCGCGCCAGTGCAGCCAGACCGGTGCGCATGCGATCGCCGAGATCGCGCGCGCGGCGAGCGCGGCGCGATCCGGAAGCCGGTCGAGTTGCTCCAGCGTCGCGCCGAGCCCGCCAGCGCCCAGCTTCACGGGCTGACCAAGCAGCGCGCGGCGCAGCTTGTGGTCGTGGTTGCCGAGCAAGAACAGGCCGGCGTTGCGGTCCATGAGCCCGAACATCGCCGTGAGCACCCCGGGTGCATCCGGCCCGTGGTCCGTCAGGTCGCCAAGCTGCACCACGAACAGGTGCGCGGCCTCGGCGCCGGCGATCGCGTCGCGGAACGGTCCGGCCTCGCCGTGCACGTCCCCCACCACGCGCAGGCCCGCGAAATGCTCAGGCAGCGCGAATCTCACCCGCGGCGTTCCAGCCGTGCCCGGATCGCCGCCTGCGCGTCCCGGTCGAGCGGGAAGCGCCACATCAGCGCCACGGCAACGAGCTTGAGCGCAATGGGTGTCACGGCATAGAGCCCGACCAGTGCGCCGAGACCCTGGACCCCTGCGGGGCCCGTGCGAAACCCCAGCACCTCGAGCAGCGGCAGTCCGACCCCGACCGCCAGCGCGTTGCCGCCCTTCTGGGCCATGCTCCAGGCGGCGAAGAACAATCCGGCGCGTGGCGAGCCGCTCTCGGCATGGTCGAGGTCGATGACGTCGGCCTGCATCGCCGGGGGCAAGGCCAGATCCGCTCCCAGCGACGCACCCGTCAGCACGCAGATGATGAGAAAGGCCATCCAGTCTCCAGGGCCGAGCAGGGGCACGAAGGCGAACGCCGCGGCAGCCCACAGCATCGAGGCGCACCACGCGCGATGCTTCGAGGTCCGCCGCGCGAGCCAGCCCCAGAACGGCACAGCCGCCACGCCCGTGACGAAATAGACAAGCAGCAGCAGCCCGGACCGCGCCTCGGCATCCAGCAGATGCGTCGCGATCAGCAGGAACAGAGCGGCCGGAAGCCCGTTCGCAATCCCGTTCACGATCCAGGCCGCGAGCAACCGCAGGAACGGTCGGTTGCGCCGCAAGGGCTCAAGGAACTCCCGCAGTGTCCGCCGTTCCCCCCCCCGTCCGGGCGCAACCGGCTCCGGTACCAGTGTGAACAGCCCGATGAAGGCCGGCACCGACAGCGCCAGCATCGTGATGGCGAGCGCTCGCAGATCCGCCGCGATCCCGCCCGACACCACGGCCGGCACCACCGCCGAGGCGACGATCCCGGCAATCGTTGCCGCCTCGCGCCAGGACGTGATCCGCGTGCGCTCGTTGTAGTCCCGCGACAGCTCCGCACCCCACGCGCTGTAGGGCACGTTCACCATCGTCCAGCCCAGATACACGAGGCTCGCAGCGACGAAGAGGTGCAAGGCGCCGGCGCCCGAGGGGGGAACGAACAGCAGCCACACCGCAGGGGCGGCGATCGGCACCGCGGCCGCGATCCAGGGCCGGCGCCGGCCGAATCCCGTACGCGTCCGATCCGAGAGCCAGCCGATCAAGGGGTCGGTCACTCCGTCCAGCAGACGTGTCGCCAGCAAGACCGTGCCGACCGTCGTGAGGCCGAGGCCCATGACCTCGCCCCAGAACGCGGGGAGATAGACGTTCAGGGGAAGACCGAGCAGCGCCAGG
>NZ_JBHYDW010000160.1:0-8933 GCF_051860475.1 Elioraea sp.
GCGGCGATCGGGGCGGCGGCGTCGGCCATCCTGTCGGCCATGGTCCCGGCCGAGGCGGAGCGCTTCGCGGCACTCGCGGCCGAGGGAACGGCGCTGCGCCGTCTGGCTGGGCTCGAGTTCCCCTCCGACGCGGAGGCCGGATGGAAGATCGGCGAGGCGATGGCTGCGCTCGCGCTCGCCCGCGCGCAGCATGACGGCTTCAGCCGAGGCTGGACCGGTGTGGTGCCGACGGGACCGGGCAGTTGGCAGGGTTCGGCGCCGCTGGCCCCGCTCGGCGGCACCTGGCGCGCCTGGCTGCTGCCGGGCAACACCGCGCTTCGCCCGCCGCCGCCGCCCGCGCACGACTCGCCGGAGACCGCGGCAGCGCTTGCCGAACTCAAGGCCTATCCGCGGACGCTGAAGACCAACTCGGACGCGGTGTTCTGGGAGGTCTATGGCGGCGCGCGGATCTACCAGTTCTGGAACGAGCAGCTCGGCCGGCTGGCACTCGCCTACCGGCTCGGCGACGAGCCGGCCCGTCTTGCCGCGGCCTATGCGGCGATGACGATGGCGTTCTACGACAGCTTCGTGGCCTGCTGGGACGCGAAATACGCCTACTGGCACATCCGCCCCTCGCAGCTCGATCCGACGCTGACGACCGTGGTGTCGCCGCCCGCGCATCCGAGCTACCCCTCGGCACACTCCTGCCTTTCGACCGCCGCCGGGACGGTGCTGGCCGCGTTGTTCCCGCCCGACGCGCCGGCGCTGCTCGCGCTGGCCCGGCAGACGAGCGAGGACGGGATCGCGGCCGGCATCCACTTCCGCTACGACGTCGACGCGGGCGATGAGATCGGACGGAAGGTCGCGGCGATGGCGCTGGCGAAGCTGAAGCCTGCGTTACAGTGACTTCCGGCGCGCGCCATGCCACCTGAGAGGGCATGCCGCGCGTCGAGACTTGGCTGAAGGTGACGGACGGCGGGCTCTGGTGCGAGCCCGCCGGCCTCTTCATCGATCCCCTGCGCGCCGTGCCGCGCGCGGTGGTGACGCACGCGCACTCGGACCACGCACGGCCCGGCCACGGCGCGGTGCTGGCGACCGCCGAGACGCTCGCGCTGATGACACGACGGCTCGGCGAGGGGCGGGCAGGGGAGACGCAGCAGGCGCTCGGCTACGGCGAGACGATCGCGGTCAACGGCGTGCGCGTCACGCTGCGCCCGGCCGGCCACGTGCTCGGCAGCGCGCAGGTGGTGCTGGAGTGGCAGGGGAGCCGCGCCGTCGTCTCGGGCGACTACACGCCGCGGCCGCAATCGACCTGCGCGGCCTTCGAACCCGTGCCCTGCGACGTGTTCGTCACCGAGGCGACCTTCGCCCTGCCCGTGTTCCGCCATCCGCCGGCCGAGGCCGAGATCGCGCGGCTGCTGCGGTCGTTGCACGTCTTCCCCGAGCGCACGCATGTCGTCGGCGTCTATGCGCTCGGCAAGTGCCAGCGCGTGCTCAGCCTGCTGCGCGCGTGCGGCTACGATGCGCCGATCTACCTGCATGGCGCGCTGCCGCCGATGACCGAGATCTACCAGTCCTTCGGGCAGGATTTCGGTGACCTCCGTCCCGCAACGATCGCGAACAAGGACGCGTTGAAAGGCGCGATCGTGCTCGCCCCGCCGGGCGCGATCCAGGACCGCTGGGCACGCCGGCTGAACGACCCGGTGGTCGCGCTCGCCTCGGGCTGGATGCGCGTGCGCCAGCGCGCGAAGAGCCGCGGCGTCGAGTTGCCGCTGGTGATCTCCGACCACGCCGATTGGGACGAACTGAACGCGACGATCGCTGCGGTCGGCGCACCCGAGGTGTGGGTCACGCATGGACGGGAGGAGGCGCTGATCCATGCCTGCGCGCAGCGCGGCGTGCGCGGCCGCGCGCTCCACCTGATCGGCCGCGGCGAGGAGGACGAGGCGATGGAGGCGGAGGCATGAAAGCCTTCGCCGACCTCTTGGAACGGCTGGTGTTCACGCCCGCGCGCACCACCAAGCTCGCGTTGCTGCGCGACTGGATCGCGACCCAGCCCGATCCGGATCGCGGCATCGGACTTGCGGCCATCACCGGCGAGCTCTCCTTCACTGCTGCCAAGGCCGGGCTGATCCGCGCGCTCGCCGCCGAGCGCACCGATCCGGTGCTGTTCGCCTGGAGCTACGACTACGTCGGCGATCTTGCCGAGACGGTGAGCCTGATCTGGCCGGCGCGCGCGGGCGTGAACGCGGCACCACCCTCGCTCGCCGCGGTGGCCGAGACGCTGGCGACGGCGACCAGGGCCGATCTGCCGGGGATCGTCGCGGGCTGGCTCGATGCGCTGGATGCGTCGTCGCGGCTGGCGCTGCTCAAGCTGATCACCGGGGGATTGCGCGTCGGCGTCTCGGCGCGGCTGGCGAAGGTCGCGCTCGCCGAGCACTTCGCCCGGCCGGTGGACGAGATCGAGGAGGCATGGCCCGCGGTCGATCCGCCGTATCTGCCGCTGTTGCGCTGGTTGGAGGGGGCGGGTCCGCAGCCGCGTGCGGCGGAGGCGCCGGTGTTCCGCCCGCTGATGCTGGCCACGCCGCTGGAGGAGGGCGAGCTCGTGGCACTCGATCCGGCATCGTATCGCGCCGAGTGGAAGTGGGACGGCATCCGCGTGCAGCTCGTCGCCACGCGGCTCGGTCGGAAGATCTGGTCGCGTGGTGGCGAGGACATCACGCACGCGTTCCCGGAGATCGCGACCGAGATGGAGCGGCTGCACGCAGTGCTGGACGGCGAGCTGCTGGTGATCCGCGATGGCGCGGTCGCGCCGTTCAGTGACCTCCAGCAGCGGCTGAACCGCAAGACGGTCGGCCCGAAGCTGCTGCGCGACCATCCCTGCGCGGTACGCCTCTACGACATTCTGTTCGACGGCGAGGAGGATGTGCGCGGGCTCCCCTTCGATGCGAGGCGCGCGCGCCTGGAGGCGTGGTTGGCGCGTGTGCGCCCCGAGCACATGGATCTCTCCACACTCGTGCGATTCGTGTCATGGGACGAGCTTGCGCGGCTACGCGCGGGCGCGCGCGAGGCGGCGATCGAGGGGCTGATGCTGAAGCGCGCCGACAGCCCCTATCTCGCCGGGCGGCCGAAGGGGCCGTGGTTCAAGTGGAAGCGCGATCCGCTGACGATCGATGCCGTGCTGATGTACGCCCAGCGCGGCCACGGCAAGCGCTCGTCGTTCTATTCCGACTACACGTTCGGGCTGTGGCGTGCTGACGGTGAGCTCGTGCCGGTGGGCAAGGCCTATTTCGGCTTCACCGACCAGGAGCTCGCCTGGCTCGATCGCTGGATCCGCACCAACACGGTCGCCAGATACGGCCCGGTGCGCGAGGTCGAGAGGGCGCTGGTGCTGGAGATCGCGTTCGACGCGGCCCAGCTCTCCGCGCGGCACAAATCCGGTGTGGCGCTGCGCTTTCCGCGCATCAGCCGCATCCGCACCGACAAGCCGGCGGCCGAGGCGGATGTGCTGGACACGCTCTTGCGACTTGTCGAGAACCACCCGGATCGGCCATCCGGCTAGGGTGGCGCGACGAGGGGGACAGCATGGCCAAGGCGATCCACATGATGATCCGCGTGCTGGACGAGGCGCGCTCGGTGGAGTTCTACCGTGCCGCGCTCGGCCTCGGCATCGCGGACCGGTTCCAGTTCGACTCGTTCACCCTGGTCTATCTCCGGAGTCCGGAAGCCGATTTCGAGATCGAGCTGACGATCAACCACGGCCGGACCGAGCCCTATGCGCTCGGCAATGGCTACGGACATGTCGCGGTCGCGGTGGATGATCTCGATGCCGAGCACGCGCGTCTGACCGCATCCGGGTTCTCGCCGGAGCCGATCAAGGAGTTCCACCGCGAGGGCGCGTTGATGGCGCAATTCTTCTTCCTGACCGACCCCGATGGCTACCGGATCGAGGTGCTGCAGCAGCATGGGCGGTATCGCTGAGGCGAGCGCCGGCGCCTCGGCGCTCGCCCCCGTGCCACTATCCTGCCGCGATCCCATGTGCCTCTCCGGAATCCACGCGTTCCCGAAGGACGTCCGATTGCAGAGCCCATCTCCTTCCTGGTGGCGAGCTGCGCTCGCCGTGCTTGCCGCCGTCGGGTGCATGCCCGCCTCCGGAGCCGCGGTCGCGCAGCGTGGCGGTGCGCCGTCGGTGATTGTCGACGGGACGGTGCTCGAGAGCATTCCGCGCACGCGTCCGGCGCGGCCGTCCGCACCGGCGGCGCCCGTCGCGGCGCGGCAGCCGTCCCAGGCGACGGCGCAGCCCGTCGAACCGGCTGAACGGCGCTGGGCCGTGACAGGGTTCGCCGGCGTCTCGATCGACGAAGTGCCGTTCTCGCAGACGGTGTTGCAGCCGTGGAGCGGCGAGTGGGGGAAGGACACGATCCTGGGAGTTGCCGGCTCGTACCGGGTGGCGCGATTCTGGCGCTGGTTCACGATCGATGCGGAGCTCGGCGCCGGCGGGCGGGTCGGCCAGACCAACGCGGGCGAGGCCTGGGGCGCGCTCTACCTGCGGTTCGACGGATTTCCGTGGAACCATCTGCTCTACACCAGCGTCGCGGGCAGTACCGGGCTGCACTGGGTGTCGCGCCTGCCCGAGAGCGAGCGGGGCCCCCCCGAGCGCCGTGAGCCGAACACCTCGAACGTGCTGCACTATTTCGCGCCCGAGATCACCGTGGCCTTGCCGCATCTGCGTCAGCACGAGCTGGTGCTGCGCTATCACCATCGCAGCGGCATCTTCGGCGCGATAAACGGGGTGGATGACGGGGCGAACGCGATCGCGATCGGGTATCGGTATCGGCTGCCGTTCCATTGACCCGCGCGCCGCAGCGTGGTGCGGTGCGACCTCCATCGAACGGGGAGGTGTTGTCCGAATGATCGAGAATCATGCGCTGGCTCGCATCAAGGCCGGCGGTGTCGCGATCGGGCTCGGGGTACATCATCTGCGCACGGCCGCGACCGGGATGCTGGCCGAGGCGGCCGGCTTCGACTGGCTGTTCATCGATGCCGAGCATGGTGGCTTCAGCGAGGACCAGGCGACCCAGGTGGCGCTGGCGGCGTTGCCGACGCGGGTGACGCCGATCATCCGGGTGTGCAAGGGCGCGCTCGATCAGGCACCGCGGGTGCTCGACAACGGCGCGATGGGCGTGGTGATCCCGCATATCGATACAGCGGAGGAGGCGCGCGCAGTGGTCGCGGCCTGCAAGTATCCACCGCTCGGCCACCGCAGCCTGGGCGGGCCGCCGGCGCAGGCGCGGTTCGCCACGATCCCGGCGGGCGAGCTGATGGCGGAGATGAACCAGCGGCTTTTGACGATCGTGATGATCGAGACCCCGCAGGCGGTGGAGAACGCGGAGGCGATCGCGGCGGTGCCGGGGATCGACTGCCTGATGATCGGCACGTCGGACCTGACGGCCGAGATGGGGATCCCCGGGCAGATCGGGCATGAGCGGGTCAAGGCGGCCTATGCCGCGGTGATCGGCGCCTGCAGCAAGCACGGCAAGGTCGCGGGGATGGGCGGCGTCTACGACGAGCAGAACGCGCCGGTCTATATCGGCATGGGGGCGCGGCTGGTGCTTTCGGGCAGCGACCATGCGCTGCTGATGGGTGCGTTGAAGGCGCGCGCGGGGTTCCTGCGCTCGATAGAGGTGTAGCGCGATCAGAGGGCCAATGGCCCTTTGCGGGGTCCAGGAGCAGCGCCCCTGGCGGGGGCGCGGGGGCGGTGCTTCCGTTCCTTACTCGGCGAAGTACAGTCGCGCGGGGTTCTCGACGAAGATCATCTCGCGCGTCTTCGCATCGGGAATCCAATCGAGCAGCAGGTCGAGCTCCTTGACGTCGTCGGGCTTCGGCTCCATCCGCGGGTGCGGCCAGTTCTGCCCATAGAGCAGTCGGTCCGGTCGCGTCTCGACGAGGGCGCGCACGCGCTGTTCGACATCGCCGTAGGGCCAGCCAGAGCTGGATGAGTAGTAGAAGCCCGAGAGCTTCACATAGACCTTGCCTGTCTCGATCATCCGGAGCATGGCCTGGAACGCAGGGTGCGTCGCGGTGGCCATGCCGCCCGGTCCGGGCGGGACCCGGCCGAGATGGTCGATAATCACGGGGCAGGGCAGGCGAGCGATCAGTTCGGCCCAGGCCGGCATCTTGGTCCCGTCAGGGTCCTGCATGATGATGTGCCAGCCGAGGGGCGCGATGCGCTTCGTCATGGGCTCGACATCGGCGAGCGTGAGCCAGGCCGAAGCAAAGAAGAAGCGGAGCCCACGCGCGCCTTGGGCGTGCAGGGCGCGGAACCCGGCCGTGGTCTCGTCGGGTCTGGTGATCACCACGGCCCGGGCGCGCTCGATGCCGATCTTCTCGACCGCCTCGAGGGTGCAGCGGTTGTCGTGGCCGTAGGCGCCGGCCTGGACGACGGCGACGCGGTCGAAGCCGAGCCTGTCCATGAGCGTCGCCTTGTAGGCTTGCCAGTCGTAGGTCTTCTCGCCGATCTCGGGGGCAAGATAGGGGAAGCGGTCAGGATCGTAGACGTGGCTGTGGCATTCCACCGCGCCTCGCGGCAGTACGAGTTGCGGGCGTGTGGTGTCGGCCATCGTGGGTTCCCTCCCTGAGCGACGCGTGCGGCAGTCTAGAAGCGGGATCGCAAGCGGCAACCCGCACCGGTACGGAATCCAGTTGCGACCAGCTCGCAGTTGGCGTAGAGATTTCATGCGAATGATTTGCAACCGCAGCACGGACGAGACGCCATGACCGACCGCACCCCTTTCCTCCTGCACCGTCGCGCCGCCCTGATGGGTGGGGCGGCCCTGCTGGCAACACCCGCGCTGCTCCACGCGAAGGAACGGGTAGTGAACGTCTACTCCAGCCGCCACTACGACACCGACCGGGCGCTCTACGACGGCTTCACCGAGGTCTCGGGCGGGGTGCGGGTGCGGCTGATCGAGGGCGACGCCGACCAGCTGATCGAGCGCATCCGCAATGAGGGCGCGAACAGCCCGGCGGACGTGCTGGTGACCGTGGACGCGGCGCGGCTGGTGCGCGCGATGGATGCGGAGCTGCTCGCGCCGGTGAAGAGCCAGGTGCTCGAGAGCCGCATTCCCGGGCATCTGCGCGACCCGGACGGCCACTGGTTCGGCCTCTCCAAGCGCGCGCGCGTGCTGATCGTGCCGAAGGACTGGACGCCGCCGAAGCCGATCGCGCGCTACGAGGACATCGCCGACCCGGCGTTCCGCAACACCATCCTCGTGCGCACGTCGAACCACGTCTACAACATCTCGCTTGCCGGCTCGATCCTGGCGGCGAACGGCGAGGCGGGGCTCGAAGCCTGGGCGCGCGGCGTGGCCGCCAATATGGCGCGGCCGCCGCAGGGCGGCGATACGCCGCAGATCCTGGCCGTCGCCGCCGGGCAGGGGCGGATCGCGATCAGCAACACCTATTATCTCGCCCGCCTGCTGCGCTCGGCCAAGGCGGAGGAGAAGGCGGCGGCGGAGACGCTGAAGCCGATCTTCCCGAACCAGGCGGACCGCGGCACGCACGTGAACATCTCCGGCGCCGGCGTGGTGCGCACCGCGCCGAACCGTGAGGCTGCGCAGGCCTTCATCGAGTACCTGACCTCGATCAAGGCACAGGAAATGTTTGCCAACGGCAACAACGAGTATCCGGTGGTGGACGAGGTGAACGTGGTGCCGGAGGTCGCCGCCTGGGGCCGGTTCAAGGAGGACCGGCTGAACGCGACCGCCTATGCCAAGAACGGCGCGCAGGCGCTGGCGACCATGCAGCGCGCCGGCTGGCGGTGAGCCAACCATGCCAGGGGAGGGGGCTTCGGCCCCCTTCTTCCGCTCTTCAATTGAGAACGGTTCGCAAATGCCGGTGAGCGCCCTCATCCATCACTCCCGCCGCCCTGATCCGGTTGACCTGTCGCCTGCCGCGCAGGTCGTTCTTGGGGCGGTTCGCGGCTGGTTCCACGCCGGTGGACAAGGGCCCGGGCTCTGCCTGACGCTCGCACGCGCCGGCCTGCCGGCCGGGGCGGTGGCGCGGTTCGCGGCTGCGCTGGGTCTCATCGGCCTTTCCGCACGCCGCTCAGTCGACATGCGCACGCCCGGCGCGCCTGGCCTGTCGCGCGATGAGGGCTTGCTGCTGGTCGCCGTTGCCGCGTTGCAGGCGGGCGAACCCTGGCGGGCCCAGCGCGTCGCCGCGGAATGGCTGCCGCCCCGCCTTGTCCCGCGCGTGATCGCGTTGCTGGCGCAGTTCGCCGCGGCCCTTGTCTCGGCTGGCCTGCGCCTGCCACGCGAGCCGGTCGACGAGGCTTCGCTGCCGCCGGCGTGGCGGCCGGAGCGGCCACCATTGCTGCATTGAACCGGTTCGTCGCGCGGCCGCCTCCCCTCGCTGCGCGACGGTCCCCGGGCGCCCGGACCCGTTCCCCCGGCACCGCCCCAACATCGCTCCGTTCCACTCGCGCCCCGCGACATCCGCGGGGCGTCTCTTTTTGCCGCGATGCGCACGAACGGGCGAGGCCGCGCGATGTGAAGCAAGGCCAGCGAGAGGCAGGCTTTGCCACGCGACCGCCAAGCACCTCCCTGGTGGGCTCGTCCGTAACCGTGTATCGCAACGCGGCGATGTGCCGCATCCGGCCTGTCCTGCACCTGCTGCTCGCACTCGCGCTGCTCGTCCAGAGCGGCACGGCTGCGGCGCAATGCGTGCGCGCGCTGCGCGGCTCCGGTTTCGCGATCGAGATCTGCACGGCCGAGGGCGGGCTGCGTGTCGTGCATCTTGGCACCGAGGAGCCTGGTGCGCCGGCTGAGCACGCGCCCGGCTTCTGCGCCGCCTGTCACGCCCTGCCGCAGCTCGCGCTGCCCGCGCTCGCAGAGCCCGCCGCGTTCGCGGCCACGCCCGTCATCTGGCCAGCCCAAACCGATCCGCCCGCCCGC
>NZ_JBHYDW010000161.1:0-8917 GCF_051860475.1 Elioraea sp.
CGGTCGAGACCAGCTGGGCGAGCACGGTGTCGATCGAGCGGATCTCGCCGCCGATCGTCGCGAGCGCGGCGGCTGTCTCGCCCGTGCCGTCGCGGATCGCGGCGATGCGTGTGCCGATCTCGGCGGTCGCGCGCGCGGTCTGCGCGGCGAGCTGCTTCACTTCCGAGGCGACGACCGCGAAGCCCTTGCCCGCCTCGCCCGCCCGCGCGGCCTCGATGGTCGCGTTCAGCGCCAGCAGCGTGGTGCGGCCGGCGATCTCGCCGATCAGGTCGAGCACCCGGCCGATCTCGCTCGAGGCCGTGGTCAGCCGCTGGACGGACGCCGCGACCTCACCGGCGCGCCGGACCGCGCCAGCGGCACGCTCGGCCGCCTCGGCGCAGCCGCGCGCGACCGCGGCCACGTTCTCGGCCACGGTGCTGCATTCCTGTGCGACCTGATCGGCCTCACCCTGCGCATCGTCGCAGACGCGCGCGACCGAGCCCGCCGTCTCGCGCGTCGCGCGCGACTGGGCGCTGAGCGAGTCGGCGGCGGCGCGCAGCGACGATGCCTCGGCCTCGATCTCGCGCACCGCCCCCTGCACGCGCGCGCGGATCGTCTCGGCCATGCGGCGCATCTCGGCCTCGCGCGCGGCCGCCGTCTGCTGTTCGGCGCGGCGCTGCGCCTCGGCCCGCTCGGCGTCGACCCGACGCGCCTCGGCCTCGCGCTCGGCCAGCGCGGTGGCGGCCGCGGCGGAGGCCAGGCGCGCGCGCCGGACCGCCAGCCACACCACGGTCGTCGCGAGCAGCGCCGCCATGCCCGAGACGAGCAGGAAGGTCGCGAGCGCGCCGTCGCGAATGCCACCGAGCGTGCCGCGCAGGGTCGCGAGATCAGCGACCGCCTCGACCGTGGCAAGCGGCGCACCGTCCAGCCCGCGCAGCGTCAGGTGCGAGACCCCGGCCTGCGACGGCTCGGGCGGGGCGACGTTGGCGGGCGAGAGCAGTGGTGCGCCGTCGCCGATGCGCCGCACGGTCACGGCCATCGAGAGCGCGGAGTCGAGCCCCGCAAGCGCAGGCAGCGGATCGACGGTCACGGCAAGATAGCCGACCAGCCGGAGCCCGCCGACCGGGACGATGGCCGTCAGCCGCGGCCTGCCGTCGGAGAGCCAGGAGCGCGGGAGCGTGCGCAGCCGGTCGGCACCCTGACGTTCGGCGGCGGCGGCGAGGAGCGCGGGGTCGAGACGCTCGGCGCCGGCGCGCCATGCCTCGGCGACCGGCGTGAAGTCGGGCGCGTAGACGCCGAGCCCGAGCAGCGTGATCGTGCCCGAGCTGACGACGCCGCGGCGCCATTCCTCGACCAGCAGCGGCTCGAGTCCGGCGCGATCGCGCGACGTGACCGCCTGGCGCAGCGTCTGCGCGCCGGCGATCTGCTGCGCGAGTGCCGCGACCTCGGCCCCGTGCCGGTCCCACAGCTCGGTCGCGACCCGCGCGTCCAGCATCTCCTGCGCGGCAGCATGGCGGAAGGCGTCGAACGCGGCCCCGTACGCATCGGTCATGCGCCAGCCGACAAAGGCGGCGGAGGCCAGCACGGTGAGGTTGGCCGCGACGAGCAGCGGCAGCAGTCCGGCACGAAGGCGCATCGCAAGACCCCGGCAGCGTGGTCCGCGACCGTAAGCGGAAGCGATTAAGCAACGGTAAGCCGGGCTGCACGGGGCCTTCTCGCCGGGCGGTGGCTCACGGCATCATGGTCGGAGTCATCAGGAGGGCGGGTGATGGGAACGGGAACGGACGCGCGCGTGATCCAGCCGGAGGAGGCGCGCAGCTTCTGGCAGCCGGTGCCGGCGAACGGGTTCGTGCGCTGCATCCTCGACGAGTCGGTGGTACGCGCGGAGACGCCGTTCGCGATGGGGATGCAGACGGTCGATCCGGGCTGCCACGTGCGCGAGCACGACCATGCCGTGCAGGAGGAAATCATCCATTTCGTTGCCGGCACGGGCACGATCCGGCTGGAGGGGGCGGAGCATCCTGCGCGCCCGGGCACCACCGTGTTCATCGGCAAGGGGCGGCGGCACGCCTTCATCAATACGGGCGACGGGCCGATGACCTTCGTCTGGGTGCTGATGCCCGGCGGGCTGGAGCGGTTCTTCGCTGCGATCGGGCGCGCGCGGCGCGAGGGCGAGACGGCGCCGGCGCCGTTCGCGCGCCCGGACAACGTCGCCGAGATCGAGCGCGCCACGGTGTTTGGCTGGGCGGATCAGTCGCTCGGGCGCCCGGGCGGGGGCGGGTAGGCGCGGTCGCGCGCGGCGGCGCGCTGATCCATCAGGTGCTGGCCTCAAAGCGCGCGCCGGCCGGGTTGCCGCCGACGCGGGCTGATCTGTATCGATAGGGCGGTCGCCTGGATGCCGACGGTCGCCGGCAATCGGCACCGGGCGGAGGCGGCGGGGTGAGCGGCGACGTCCTGCCTGCCCCCGCGATCGCGGCGTTGACGCGGAGGCCGGGCGCGATCAGCGTGACCGATCCGCCTCCCAGGAATGCCGCGATGCCCGCACACCCCGCTGAGACCGCCGCCAAGCCCGGGGTGGGCCACGATGCCCGCATCATGGCCCTGATCGGGACCGGGCATTTCCTCTCGCATTTCTACGTGTTGTGCCTGCCGCCGCTGTTCCTGTTCTGGCGCGCGGAGTTCGGCGCCTCCTTCGCCGAGCTGGGGCTCGCGGTCGCGCTGATGTCGGGCACCACGGCGCTGTTGCAGACGCCGGTCGGGTTCGCGGTGGACCGGTACGGCGCGCGGCCCTTCCTGGTCGGGGGCACGCTGCTGATGGCGCTTTCGGTCTCCGCCATGGCGGCAGCGCCGGGGATTTGGGCGATCTGGGCGCTCGCCATCCTGTCCGGCGTCGGCAATTCGGTGATCCACCCGGCGGACTACGCGATCCTCGCGGGCTCGATCGACAAGTCCCGCATGGGGCGCGCCTTCGCGATGCACACCTTCACGGGGAACCTGGGGTTCGCGCTGGCCCCGCCGGTGATCGCGCTGCTGGCGGCAGCGCTGGGCTGGCGGGCATCGCTGCTGATCGTGGGGCTGCTGGGCGTGCCGGTGGTCGCCGCCATCCTCGTGCAGAGCCGGATCCTGCGCGACCAGGCGAAGCCCAGGGCCAGCGAGGCCGGGCCGAGCGGACGCGAGCTGCTGCTCTCCCGCCCCATGCTGCTGTTCTTCGCCTTCTTCCTCCTCTCCTCCATGGCCGGGTCGGGGATCCAGGCCTTCGTCATCACCGTGTTGGGCCAGCTCTGGGGCACACCGGTGGCGATCGCTTCGATGGTGCTGACGGGCTACATGGCCGGTGCGACGGGCGGCACGCTGGTGGGCGGATGGATCGCGGATGCGACGAAGCGCAGCCTGATGGGCTTCGTCGTGGTGCTGACTTTGTTCGCGGCGGCGATGATCCTGGCGCTCGGCCTGATGCCGATGCCGGAGCTGATGCTGCCGATCGTGGCCCTGCTGGGCGGGGTGGCCATGGGGGCGTCGCGCACGCCACGCGACATCATGCTGAAGGATGCCTCGCCGCCGGGGCAGATCGGCAAGGTGTTCGGCTTCGTCTCGTCAGGGTTGCCGCTGGGCAGCGCGATCATGCCGGTGCCGCTCGGCTATCTGATTGACCTCGGGCATCCCGAGCTCGTGCTGCCGGTGGTCGCGGCCATTCTGGTGCTGTCCCTGCTCTGCGCGGGAGCGGCACAGTCGGAGGCGAGGTCGCGCCGGAGCGTGACGCCGGCGCCTGCGGAGTGATGGCGGTAGACGATCTGATCGGACCAAGCTCGACCGAAGGACATTGGGGTCTGGCGTTGAACGGCAGGCGCTACGAGTTGGCGCTCCTGCGCGGGATCACCGCCGGCCACGCCGACTTGTTTCTCAGGACCGTTCCGACCGCAGCAGGAACGAACGAAACCGCGCTGTTCTCATCGATATTCGCGGACATTCGCGATGCCAGTACCGTTCATGCTGTAGGCGTCTCGCTGGTTGATCGTTTGAATGGCGTTCTGCTTCTGCGGGACCCTACCAGGGAGCCGATTTCTGTCTTGTACGTTCTTCAGCGCACCCAGACCGCGCAGGGGGCCGTCGCGATCTACAAGACCTATGCCTTCTCGACTGGCAACGCGCGCGGTCGAGCACGTGCGCTGGCGGTTGCCGACACCACGGCTCCGATCCCCCCGCCCGAGCCGCAATGGGTCATCGACAGCTTCGGTGATGATGCGGTTGCGGGCGTGCTCACATACCTTCGCGGCGAGCCGGACTGGTTCGACCTCTGGAAGGCGTTCGAGCGCATGCGTGCCGACATAAAACATAGGGTCGGAGGCAACTGGAAACCGTCAGACGTCGGATGGCCAAGTAAATCTACAATGGATCATTTCACAAAGAGCGTGAATTTCGTCCGACATAGTGGCGCGGCCACGCCACAAGGGGTAACGGCCGAGAATGCGATGACCCTTGCAGAAGCAAGAGCCTTCCTCGCCTGCCGTGTCCGGCAGTGGCTGGAGTGGCGCAGCGGCCGTAGCTGAGCTGCTACGCCGCCACAGGCTTGTGCTCGACGCCCTTCTCGGTCAGCAGGCCCTCGAGTTCGCCCGACTGGAACATCTCGGTGACGATGTCGCAGCCGCCCACGAACTCGCCCTTCACATAGAGCTGCGGAATCGTCGGCCAGTTGGTGAACTGCTTGATCCCGTCGCGCACGCCGGGGTCCTCCAGCACGTTCACGCCTTTGAACTTCACCCCCATGTGCATGAGGATCTGCACCACCCGCGCCGAGAACCCGCACTGCGGGAACATCGGCGTGCCCTTCATGAACAGCACCACCGGGTTGTCGGTGAGGTCGGCCTGGATGCGCTCGAAGACGGGGTTCGACATCGTTTCGGTTCCTGGTCCCGTGGTGATCGGTAGGCCCTGTCAGTCCTGGGGCGGGCTGGTCTGCAGCGCGAGCGCGTGCAGCGCGCCGCCCATGCGTCCCTGCAGCGCGGCATAGACCATCTGGTGCTGCTGCACGCGGCTCTTGCCCCTGAAGGCCGCGGAGACGACGGTCGCGGCGTAGTGGTCGCCGTCGCCGCGCAGATCCTCGACGGTCACCTGCGCGTCCGGCAGGCCCGCCTTGATCAGCGCCTCGATCTCCGCCGCCGACATCGGCATCGCCGGTCCGTCCCCTACGCCATGTAGGCCGGCAGCCACGCTGCGTGGACCTGCCTGAGCCGCTCCACGGATATGGAGAACGCCCCGTTCAGTGTCAAACCCGCCCCCTCGGCGCGGCCGAGCAGGGTCGCGGGCACGTGGGCGGCGGCCGCTTCGGCCACGAGCGCGCGGCCGTCGGGCAGCGCGACCACGTAGCGCGCCTGGTCCTCGCCGAACCAGAAGGCATGGGCGGGCAGGGAATCGGGCGCGGGGAGCAGCGATGCTCCGATGCCGCCGGCGAGCGCCATCTCGGCCAGCGCGACGAGGAGCCCGCCATCCGAGACGTCGTGGCAGGCGCGCACGCGGCCCGCCAGGATCATCCGGCGGACGAAGTCGCCGTTGCGCCGCTCTGCCGCGAGGTCGACCGGCGGCGGCGCCCCCTCCTCGCGCCCGGCGATCTCGCGCAGCCAGAGCGACTGGCCGAGATGCCCGGCCGTCTCGCCGATCAGCACGAGGTCGAGCCCCGGCGCGAGGGCGAGCCCCACCGCCTGCGCCGCATCCTCCAGCACGCCGACCGCGCCGATCGCCGGGGTGGGCAGGATCGGCTTGCCGTCGGTCTCGTTGTAGAGCGACACGTTGCCGGACACGACCGGGACGTCGAGCGCGCGGCAGGCGGCCGCCATTCCGCGCACCGCGGCGGCGAACTGGCCCATGATGCGCGGGCGTTCGGGGTTGCCGAAGTTCATGTTGTCGGTGATGGCGAGCGGCCGCGCGCCGACCGCGGTGAGGTTGCGCCACGCCTCGGCCACCGCCTGCGCGCCGCCCGCCTCGGGGTCGGCCTGGCAGTAGCGCGGCGTGCAGTCGGTGGTCAGCGCCAGCGCGCGCTTCAGCCCCTCGAGCTTCACCACCGCCGCATCCGCCCCGCCGGGACGCTTCACCGTCTGCCCGCCGACCGTGGAGTCGTACTGGTCCCAGATCCAGGCGCGCGAGCAGAGGTCGGGGCAGCCGATCAGGGTGACGAGTGCGGCCTCAAGCCCGACCGGATCAGGTACCGTCGCGGGGTCGATCGGCGCGGGCCTCGGCGTCTCCTCGGTCGGACGGCGGTAGAGCGGCGCCTGATCCGACAGCGGCGCGAGCGGGATGTCGGCCTCCACGCGCCCCTGGTGGCGCAGCACGATGCGGCCGGTATCCGTGAGGTGCCCGATCACGGCGAAGTCGAGCTCCCACTTCTCGAAGATCGCGCGCGCGGCACCCTCCGCGCCGGGACGGAGGATCATCAGCATCCGCTCCTGGCTCTCCGACAGCATCATCTCGTAGGCGGTCATGCCGGTCTCGCGCTGCGGCACCGCATAGAGGGTCAGTTCGATCCCGACGCCCCCCTTCCCCGCCATCTCGACCGACGACGACGTCAGCCCCGCCGCACCCATGTCCTGGATGGCGACGATCGCGTCCGTCGCCATCAGCTCCATGCAGGCCTCGATCAGAAGCTTCTCGGTGAACGGATCGCCGACCTGCACGGTGGGACGCTTCTCGTCGCCCTCGTCGGCGCCGAACTCGGCCGAGGCCATGGTCGCGCCGTGGATGCCGTCGCGCCCGGTCTTGGAGCCGACATAGACGACAGGGTTGCCGACGCCGGCGGCGGCCGAGAGGAAGATGCGATCCGCCGGCGCGATGCCGACCGTCATCGCATTGACCAGCGGGTTGCCGTCATAGGCGGGGTGGAAGTTCACCTCGCCGCCGACGGTCGGCACGCCGACGCAGTTGCCGTAGCCGCCGATGCCGCGCACCACCCCGTCGAGGATGCGCCTCGTGCGCGGGCTGTCGGGCGAGCCGAAGCGGAGCGCGTTGAGGTTGGCGATCGGCCGCGCGCCCATGGTGAAGACGTCGCGCAGGATGCCGCCCACGCCGGTGGCCGCGCCCTGGTAGGGCTCGATGAAGGATGGGTGGTTGTGGCTCTCCATCTTGAACACCGCTGCGAGTCCGTCGCCGATCGCAACCACGCCCGCGTTCTCGCCCGGCCCGTGGATCACCCAAGGAGCGCGGGTCGGCAGCTCGCGCAGCCAGACGCGGGAGGATTTGTACGAGCAGTGCTCGGACCACATGACCGAGAAGATGCCGAGCTCGGTCAGCGACGGCTGGCGACCAAGGATCGCCAGCACGCGCTGATGCTCATCGGGCTTCAGGCCGAACTCGGCGGCGAGCCGGATGGCCCGTTCGGCGGGCAGCGTCTCGGGGGTGTCGGTCACAAGGGTCCTCGGGCGCGTGGTCGGAGCGGAACGGCCACGCCCGAGGCGGCGTGTCAAGGATCGCGCCTTGCACGACCGCCGAAACTGCTCCTCTGCCCACGCGACACCCTCCTTTGCGCCCAGGCCCTGGACCAGCCGGCCGCGCGACGGACAAGGCCGCCTCGCGACAGGCTTCGCTCACCGCCACGGTCGAGCCGTAGACATGGCGACGCGCGAGGTGGTGCTGCGCGGCGAGGGCGGCCGCCTGGTCACCTTGGTCGCGGGCACACAGGTGCGCAACCTGGCGCAGGTCCGTGTCCGCGACTGCGTGGTGATTGACCACACCGAGGCTCTCGCGGTCGAGATCGTGCGTCCGGGCGACACCGGCGCCGTTGCCGGCCACGCCGAGCCCGGGCAGCGCCCCGGGGCCGCAGCCGGCGAGGTCGTGCGCGTACGCGTGCGGATCGACGCCGTGAATACCGACGCCTGGACGGTCACCTTCACGGGCCCCCGTGGCGCCACGCATACCGTCGCCGTACGTGACCCCGGGGCGCGCGGCTTCGTGCGCGGCCTCCGCCCCGGGCGAGGAGGTCGACATCGCCTATGCCGAAGCCCTCGCCATCCGGGTCGAACCCGCCGCCCGGCAGGGTCCCGTGGGCGAGCCACAGCCTAGCAGGGTCCGAGAGCGGAGCCTTGCGACCGTTGGCGCGGGCCTGCTGATGGAACAAGACCGCGGCGAGCCCGTTGCCGATCGCGATCACGCCGGCGTTTTCGCCCGCTCCGTGGATGACCCACGGCGCCTTGGTCGGGAGTTCGCGCCGGCAGGCACGGGAGGAGTGGTACGAGCAGTGCTTGGACACCATGACCGAGAAGATACCGAACCCTGTCCGTGAGGGCGTGCGGCCCAAAATGGCGAGCACGCGATCGTGCTCGTCGGGCTTGAGGCCGAACTCGGCGGCAAGCGCAGCAGCGCGCTCGACGGGCAGCGTCTCAGGGGGAGCAGCCTTGGCCGCGTCACGCGGGGCGCAAGGCTGAGGCAAACGACTGAATCATCGTCGTTGCCAAGGGAGCGTTACGTCTCTAAAGTATTTTTCTGCCGCAACGACTGAACGGGTCCGTCGTGGGCGGGTCAGGCTGCCTGATCCCCGCGAGGAGAACTCCGATGCCTAGGATCACGACACGCGCATGGTTGCGCGCGTGCGCCGCCGCCGCCATCGCAGCGACCACGCTGCACGGGGCCGGCGCGGAGGCGGCCGACGCCGTCCTCCTCGAACGCGGTCGCTACCTGGTGGAGACCGCCGCGTTCTGCGGCGCCTGCCACACCACGCGCGCGCCGAACGGCGCGCTGGTCCCGGGCATGGAACTGGCCGGCGGGCGTGTGTTCGTCGAGCGCGGCTTCCGCGCGGTCGCGCCGAACATCACCATGGACGAGGAGACCGGGATCGGCCGCTGGACCGACGTCCAGATCGCGGATGCGATCCACAACGGCAGGCGGCCGGACGGATCGCTGATCGGGCCGCCCATGCCGGTCGAGTCCTATCGCGGGATCTCCGACCGCGACCTTG
>NZ_JBHYDW010000162.1:0-8782 GCF_051860475.1 Elioraea sp.
TCCTCGATCAGCGCCTCGACGCGCGCGGCCGCGTCCGACGGCGGTGCCTTCAGCGTGGCGGCGATGCTCGCGAGGGTCTTCTCGGTCTCGCCGATAGAGGCGAGGGCCGCCTCACCCACGGCCGCCTCGACGCGCCGCACGCCCGCCGACACCGCACCCTCGGAAAGCACCTTGAACAGGCCGATATCGCCGGTGGCGCGCACATGCGTTCCGCCGCAGAGCTCCACCGAGTACTGCCCGGCACGATCCGTTGCCGCCTCGTCCGCACCCATCGAGACGACGCGCACCTCCTCGCCGTACTTCTCGCCGAACAGCGCCATCGCGCCCTGCTTCACCGCCTCGTCGGGCGTCATCAGCCGCGTCACGACCGGCGCATTCCCGCGCACGCGCGCGTTCACCTCCGCCTCGACCCAGCGCAGTTCATCGGGCCCGATCGGCTTCGGGTGGCTGACATCGAAGCGCAGCCGGTCGGGTGCCACCAGCGAGCCCTTCTGCGCCACATGCTTGCCGAGCCGCCGGCGCAGCGCCTCGTGCAGCAGATGCGTGGCACTGTGATGCGCCCGGATCGCGGAGCGGCGCGCGTGATCCACCTCCGCCACCACCGCCGTGCCGACCCGCGCGATGCCTTGCTTCACCGTGCCGAGATGCACGTGGAGGTCGCCGAGCTTCTTCTGCGTGTCGCGGATCGCGATCACCAGCCCGTCGCCGGAGCGGATCGTTCCGGCATCGCCGATCTGCCCGCCCGACTCGCCGTAGAACGGCGTCTGGTTCAGCAGCACGGCCACCTCGTCGCCGCCGCGCGCCTCCTGCACAGGCTGGCCGTTCACCACCAGCGCGCGGATCTCGGCCTCGGCCGTTTCCGTCGAGTAGCCGAGGAACTCCGACGCCCCGATCTTCTCGCGCAGGTCGAACCACACCGCCTCGGTCGCCGCCTCGCCCGAGCCCGCCCAGGCAGCGCGCGCGCGCGCGCGCTGCGCCTCCATCGCCGCGGTGAACCCCGCGACATCGACCAGGCGCCCTTCCGCCTTCAGCGCGTCCTGCGTCAGGTCGAGCGGAAAGCCGTAGGTGTCGTAGAGCCGGAACGCGATTTCGCGGGACAGGGGCTGCTTGTGACCGAGCTTCGCGGTCTCCTCGGCCAGCAGGTGCAGGCCGCGGTCGAGCATGGCGCGGAACCGGCTCTCCTCGGTGCGCAGCGTCTCGGTGATCAGCGCCTCGGCGCGGCCGAGCTCCGGATACGCCACGCCCATCTGGCGGATCAGCGCCGGAACGAGGCGCCACATCACCGGCTCGGCCGCCCCCATCAGATGCGCGTGCCGCATCGCGCGGCGCATGATCCGGCGCAGCACATAGCCGCGCCCCTCGTTCGAGGGCAGCACGCCGTCGGCGATCAGGAAGCACGATGCCCGGAGATGATCCGCCATCACCCGATGGCTGACGCGGTGCGGGCCATCGGGGTCGGTGCCCGTCGCCTCTGCCGAGGCGAGGATCAGCGCGCGCAGCGTATCCGTGTCGTAGTTGTCGTGCCTGCCCTGCAGGATCGCCGCCAGCCGCTCGATCCCCATCCCGGTGTCGATCGAGGGCCTCGGCAGGTCGACGCGCCGCCCGTCGGGCAGCTGCTCGTACTGCATGAACACGAGATTCCAGATCTCGATGAACCGGTCGCCGTCCGCGTCATCGCTGCCGGGCGGGCCGCCGGGGATGCCGGGGCCGTGGTCGTAGAAGATCTCGCTGCACGGGCCGCAGGGCCCGGTATCGCCCATCGCCCAGAAATTGTCCGAGGTGGCGATGCGGATGATCCGCTCCTCCGGCAGTCCGGCGATCCGCTTCCACGCGCCCGCCGCATGGTCGTCGTCGTGATAGACCGTGACCAGCAGCTTGTCCCTGGGCAGGCCGTAGTCCTTCGTGACCAGCGTCCAGGCCAGCTCGATCGCGAGATCCTTGAAGTAGTCGCCGAACGAGAAATTCCCCAGCATCTCGAAGAAGGTGTGATGCCGGGCGGTGTAGCCTACGTTCTCCAGGTCGTTGTGCTTGCCGCCGGCGCGCACGCATTTCTGCGCGGTCACGGCACGGGTGTAGGGGCGCTGCTCAAGGCCGGTGAAGACGTTCTTGAACTGTACCATCCCCGCGTTGGTGAACATCAGCGTGGGGTCGTTGCGCGGCACCAAGGGAGAGCTTTCCACCGCCGCGTGGTCGTGGCGGCGGAAGAAGTCGAGGAAGGCGGCGCGGATGTCGTTGCTGCTGGGCATGGCAGGTAAATAACCCTGGGGGCCAAGGGCCGGAAGTGGGTTCCCATCGCGGCGCAGCCGCAATGGGGCCCGTCCCTTGCCCCCAGCCCCCCCATCCCATGAACGCCTATCCGTAACGCAGCAGCCGCGCACCATTGCGGCCAAGCCACGCCCTGGCCGCCTGGGTGTGGGGGGTGAGCGAGGCCACCACCGCCCAGAAGCGGGGCGAATGGTTCATCTCGCGCAGATGCGCCACCTCGTGCGCCACCACGTAGTCCAGCACCCACTCGGGCGTCATCACCAGGCGCCAGGAGAAGGCAAGCGTGCCGTCGGGTGCGCACGAGGCCCAGCGGCTGCGCTGGTCCTTGATCGCGATCCGCCGCACCGACCGGCCGATCCGCGCCGCATGGTCCAGCGCCAGAGGGGCGATCCGCCGCCGCGCCTCGGATCGGAACCAATCTGCCACCCGGCGCGGCAGGAACGCGGGTTCACCCGCCACCCGGATCTCGCCCTCGGCCAGCCACACCCCGCCCAACCCCGCCGGATCGTGCCGGATCGGATGCGCCACGCCCAGCAGCGGCACCATCGCCCCGTCGGCGAACGCCACATGCGGGGCAAGCGCGCCCAGCCGGTCCGCCACCCAGCGGCTGTTTGCCTGCAACAGGGCCATGCCCTGGCCGCGACCGGCACGCGGCGGCAGCGTCACCACCACCGCCCCCGCGGCCGGGTCGATCCGGAGCGTCACCCGCCTGGCACGTGTACTCCGCCGCCACTCGACCTCGGTCGGGCCGTGGGGCAACCGCAGGGTCTCGCGACTCGGGGGGGCAGCGCGGCGCATGCGGGCCGGAGCATGCCTCGCCGCCCGGGCCGGTTCAATCTCGACACGAGCGCGGCTAAGGGTAGGGGGTGTCCCCGCCCCCCTCCCCCACCGCGCTCGTCCTGCTCGGAACCCTCGGCACGCTCTGGGGCCTGACCCCGGCGGTAGGCAAGCTCGCGGTCGCGGGCGGAATTGGCCCGGTGGGCTACGCGCTGCTCTACGCCGGCTTCGCCGCCGCGATCCTCGGCGGGGTCGTCACGGCCCAGCGAGCCCACCTGCCCGGCCATCCCCGCGCGCTGGGCTTCTATGCGGTCAGCGGGCTGATCGGCTTCGCGACCCCGGGAACCCTCACCTTCGTTGCCCTCCAGCACCTGCCCGCAGGGCTGCTCGCGATGGTGCTGCCGACCGCGCCGCTGATCACGTTCCTGCTGGCCGCCGCGACCGGGCTCGAACGGGCGACACCACGCCGCGCCGCCGGCGTGGCCGTAGCGCTCACGGGCACCGCCCTCGCCCTGGCGCCGGGCGCCGCCTTGCCGGCCGGCGGCAGCCTCCGCTGGGCGGCGCTGACCGTGCTGGTGCCGTGCTGCTACGCGCTCTCGAACCTGTTCGCCGTGCGGTTCCGTCCGGCCGGCGCGCCGCCGCTCGCGCTCGCCGCCGGCACCACTGCGGCGGCCACCCTCTGGCTGATCCCGGCCTCCTTGCTGTTCGGCCAGTTCCGCCTTCCCGGCGCCGACGCCGCGACCGCGCTCGCCGCCGGCCAGGGCCTGCTGGTCGCCACCGCCTACCTGATCTACTTCCGCCTGCTGACCCGCCAGGGTGGGGTGTTCGTGAGCCAGGTCGGCTACCTGATCGTGCTGACCGGCCTGTTCTGGGGCTGGGTGTTCTTCGCCGAGATGCCGGGTGCGCTGGTCCTGCCCGCCGCAGCGCTGATCTTCGTCGGGCTTGCGCTCGCGACGCGCCCCTCGCGGGCGTGACGGCAGGCGCGCTTTCTGGCCCGGCGCGGGTCCCGTAAGGTTCGCCGCCATGCCCGGCCCCCTCGATCCCGCCGTCGCCGAACGCGCCGAGGAGCGGGCGCGGCTGGTCCGCTGGCGCCTCTATGCCGGCGCGGCGATGGCGGCCACGCTCGGCGCAACGGTCGGGCTCTACGCGCTCGAGCCGCCGCGCGCCTACTGGCTCGACCTCGCGCACGCCGCCGCCAAGGCGGGCTTCGTCGGCGCGGTCGCGGACTGGTTCGCCGTCAATGCGCTGTTCCGCTACCCGTTCGGCCGCTGGACCGGCATCGGCGGGCTGATCCCGCGCGAGAAGCAGCGCCTCGCCGGCGGCATGGGCCGGTTCGTCGCGCGTCAGTTCTTCACCCCCGACAGCATCCGCCGCGCCGTCGAGGGGGTGGACGTCGCTGCGGCGGCCGCGCGCTGGCTCGCCGATCCGGTGGCCGCGCGCCGCGCCGCCGCGGCGATCGCGCCGTTCGTGCCGCGCCTGCTCGAATCGCTCGCCGAGGGCCGCGCCCAGATGGTGCTGCGGCGCCTGCTGCCGCGCATCGTCGCCGGGCCGGGCACGGGGCGGCTCGCGGGGCGGCTGCTGCGCACGCTGCTCGACGGCGGCCAGCACCAGGAGGTGTTCGGCTATGCGCTGGCGCAGGTGAAGACCACGCTCGCGGCCAACGAGGAGCGGCTGCGCGTCGCGATCGAGGGCCGGGTCGCCGAGCAGGGCGGCAGGATGGTGAAGTGGGTCGCCGGCGCGTGGATCGCGAAGAAGGTGCTCTCCAGCATCAACGCAGAGCTCGCGCGCATCGAGCCCACCGACAGCGACCTCCGCGCCGCCTTCGACGCCTGGGTCGAGGGCGAGATCCACCGGCTCGAGCACGACCCCGACCGTGCCGCCGACCTCTCCCGCGCGATCCGCTCGGTGTTCGCGCACCCCACCGTGTCGGCCTGGCTCGAGGATGCGGTGCTGCGGCTCGCCCAGATGGCGCGTTTCGATGTCGAGCGCGAAGACGGACGGATCGTGCCGGCGCTCGCCGCGATGCTCGCCAATCTCGGCCGTACGCTGGAGGCGGACGAGGACGCGCGGCGCGGGCTCAACCGCCTGGTCGAGGAGATCGTCGCCGCCCTCGCACCACGAGCCCAGTCGCGCATCGAGGGCTTCGTCGCGGCGAAGGTTGCCGCCTGGTCGGATCAGGACATCGTCGAGCGGATCGAGCTCAAGGTCGGGCGCGAACTCCAGATGATCCGGCTGAACGGGACACTGCTGGGCGCCGCCGTGGGCGCCGTGCTGTATGCCGTGCTGTCGGCGCTGTTCGGGCGCGTGCCGGTGTAGCTGACCGGGCGGCCGGGGCCGCCGTTTCATTCGTTGTACGTTCCGGACAGTTTTTCCGTGACCGCGGCGACGCATTGCGCGTATCGTTGCAGGGTCAGCACGCGCACCCGGGGGGAACCGCCATGATCGAGGTCAAGCGCCACCGGTTCGAGGGCGTACAGTTCGACGAATCGCCGCACACTGGCGGCAAGATCACGCCGCGCTTCATCGTCATGCACTACACGGCCGGAGGCTCGGCGCTCTCCTCGGTGCGCGCGATCCGCGAACGCGGCCTCTCGGCGCATCTGTTCGTTGACCGCGACGGCGGGATCATCCAGACCGTGCCGTTCAACCTCGCTGCGTTCCATGCCGGCCCCTCCTCCTGGCGCGGCTTCGACGGTCTCAACCAGCACTCCATCGGCATCGAGAACGCCAATTTCGGCTTCTTCGATCGCCGCACCTCGGATGGCTGGACGCGCACCGGCCTGCGCACCTTCGCACCGCACGAGGTGCTGGTCGCGCGCCACAAGAACGGTGGGCCGGAGATCGCGTGGGAGCTCTATCCGGAAGCGCAACTGCGCGCGCTCGATGCGATCGTCGCAGCGCTCAGGGCCGCCTACCCGACGGTCCAGGAGGTGGTCGGTCACGACGACATCTCGCCCGGGCGCAAGGTCGATCCGGGTCCGGCCTTCCCGATGGCGCGGTTCCAGAACCAGGGCGGGGCGGCCGGGTCGGGTACGCTGCGCGACGACGACCTCGGCGAGTTCGAGGTGGTGGTGCGCGAAACCCTCAACCTGCGCGGGGGGCCCGGCACCGGCTTCGCGGTGCTGCGCGCGCTGACGCCCGGAACGCGGCTGCGCGTGCTACGCGAGGAGGGCGACTGGCGCCAGGTCGATCTGCAGGGCGACCGGGTGCCCGACGGGTTCGTGCACGGCGCGTTCCTGCGCCGTGTCGGGCCGTGAACGGCGCACCGCCGCCGCGCGGAGGCGCGCGGCGGCGGATCATGGCGACCGATGATCAGGCCGCGCGCGGTCGCAGCACCGCCGGCAGCCTCTCCTCGGCCGCGGCGTAGGCGCCCGGGCCCAGCAACGCCTGCACCAGCAGGGCCGCGGTCCAGAACGCGGGGAACTCCCAGCCGCCGCCGGGTGCGGTGAACAGCCAGCCGGCGGGCAGATGCTGGATGGTCGCGCCGATCAGGACCGGCACGAGCGCGAGCGAGACAATGCGCACATAGGCGCCGGCGATCAGCAGCGCCCCGCCGACGATCTCGGCGAGGATCACGGCATAGGCCAACGCCGCCGGGTAGCCGATCGATTCGAAGAACGCGGCGGTGCCGGCGACACCGAAGGTCAGCACCTTCAGGACCAGGCCATGGGCCAGGAACATCACGCCCATGCTGATGCGCAGCAACAGCGCGGCGTAGTCGGCGGGGGTGCGGGTCATCTCTCCTCTCCTTGGCGGATTGCGATGCCCAACGAGGTGAGGCGACGCGGCACCGCGCGCCAATGCGCGCGCCGGATGGCGGTGATCGGCCGCGATGATGGGGCCGGGGGAATTGTACCGATCAAGTTATGATAGGCCTTGACCGGGAACCGAAAACAGTTATGATCGCGATACGTAATTGAGGAGGCTCGAGATGATCACGCACGTGGTCGACACTGACGGCCTCAACCTCAGATCAAGCCCCGGCAAGGCCAGCGACAATGGCATGCACGTCCTGGCGCGGGGCCACGGCGTCACCTTCCTCGCGCTGGCCGAGCTGCCCGGATGGTGGAAGGTCGCGACGCGCGTGAACGGCGGCCCCGTCGAGGGTTTCGTCGCCGCCGCCCATCTCCGCAAGGTCGACCCTGGCGTGCCGCCCCCGGCGACGGCGGATCTGCCGGCGGCGCTGCTGGAGCGCGACGGCAGGCCCGTCACGCGGAACGCCAGGCAGTGGCCCTTCGTGCTGAACGAACCGGGCATGCCCCGCCGCCTTCCCGGCTCGACCGATCCGGCCGCCGACATCACCGCGATCCTCGAGTGGCTCGACGTCGAGCGGCAGGACCATGTGCGCTGGCGGCCGGAGCCTGGCGGCAAGACCTTCTGCAATGTCTATGCCCATGACGTCTGCCATCTCGCCGGCGCCTACCTGCCACGCGTGTGGTGGACCAAGCCCGCGCTCAGGGATCTCGCCGCGGGCAGGCCGGTCAAGGCGAGCCTCGGCCCATCCACGGCCACGGTCACGGAAGTGACCGCGAACACGCTGCGCGGCTGGCTGGCCGAGACCGGACCGCGGTTCGGCTGGCGCGAGACCGGGTCCCTGGACGAGGCGCAGGCGGCGGCGAATGCCGGGCGGATCGTGGTGCGCTGCGGCCAGACCCGGAGCGGCTCGCCCGGCCACATCACCATCATCGTGCCCGAGACCCCACAGCACCAGGCCCGGCGCGACGGCGCCGGGACGGTGACCGTCCCGTTGCAGTCCCAGGCCGGGCGGGACAATCGCCGCTACCTCACCGAGGCGTGGTGGACGGGTCCGACCTGGCTCGCGGTCGGGACCTGGATCGGGCCGTGACGCCCGGTCAGCCCGTCCCGACCGGACGCAGCTCGTCGAGCCGCGCGAACAGCTCGGCGCGCGGGAGCTGGGTGTAGTCCTTCGCGTGATCCTCGCGCACGGCGGCGGCAAGGCTCGCGGGCATGATCGCGCGGATCTCGCCGAGCAGCCGGGGCGGGGCGACCAGCACGATCGCCTGGGCCTCGCCGGCGGCGACGGCGGCGTCGAGATCGGCGACGAGCTCGCGCGCGAAATCCTTCTTCGCCGCCTCCTTGGGCGTCTCGCGCGGCTCCATGGCGCTGCGGTGCGGACCGAGGCTGTCGAAGGCGCGGCCGGGACGATCCTCGCCCAGCTCGTGCGCCTTGGCATGGACGTCCGGGTTCTCCCAGCTGCGCAGCGACTCGTAGCCGGGCTTGCCCTTGCGCTTGACCAGCGCCTCAGCGCGCGCGGCGTCGGCGATGACGAACCAGGTCGTGCGGTTCGGCATGGGTGTGCTCTCCTCCGTATCCCGGATGATCAATCAGCGACCGCGCCGGTCGGTGAGACTGCGCCACTTCACCCCGGCCCAGGCGAGCAGCGCGGCACCAAGCGCGACCGGCACCGCGATCAGCGCGATCGTCGCCGCGAACACCACCAGCAGTGCGAGGATGCCGAGGCCGGCCGCAATCGCCGCCACCAGGATCACCGTGCCGAGCACGCGCGATCCCTGGGGCGGCGGCGCGCCCGCGCCCTGCCGACGCTCGGCCGGGAGGACCTCGACCTGCCAGGTCTCGTCCTTGTCGCGGTCGCCTTGCATCGTCCACACATCGCCCTTCCAGCGGTCGGCTTCAAGCGCGGGGGTTTCAGGACGCCGCATCGGGTCGTAGCCTCGGCCCGTGGCCTTGGGGAGCAGCGATGGCGGCGAAGAACCTGCTG
>NZ_JBHYDW010000163.1:0-8694 GCF_051860475.1 Elioraea sp.
ACCGAGGAACCGCTCGAGCCCCAGGTTGCTCATCTGGGTCGCGACCACGGCGCCGCCGGCAAGCGTCCCGCCGCGCGCCCAGGCGTCGGGGATCAGCGCGAGCAGCTGATCGCCGTCCACCAGCGTGCCGCGCTCGTCGGCCAGGATCAGACGGTCTGCATCGCCGTCGAGCGCGATGCCGAGATCTGCGCCCTGCGCCACCACCTGGGTGCGCATGTGCTCGGGCACGGTGGAGCCGCAGTCGCGATTGATGTTGAACCCGTCGGGCTTCACCGCGAGCGGAATGACGGTCGCGCCGAGCTCGGACAGGATCAGCGGCGCCACCCTGTAGGCGGCACCGTTGGCGCAATCGACCACGATCCGCAGGCCATCGAGCCGGAGCCCGCGCGGGAAGGTCGCCTTCGCTGCCTCGATGTATCGGCCGGCCGCATCGTCGAGCCGCTGCGCCCGGCCGAGATCGGACGGATCAGCGAGGGAGTCCGCGAGCGATGCATCCTCCATCAGCCGCTCGATCTCGGCCTCGGTGGTGTCGGAGAGCTTCCAGCCGTCGGGCCCGAACAGCTTGATGCCGTTGTCCTCGAAGCTGTTGTGGCTGGCCGAGATCATCACGCCGAGATCGGCGCGCAGGCTGCGCGTCAGCATCGCGATCGCCGGTGTCGGCAGCGGGCCGACAAGCATCACGTCCATGCCCATCGAGATGAAGCCCGCGGTGAGCGCCGGCTCGACCATGTAACCCGACAGACGGGTGTCCTTGCCGATCACCACGCGGTGGCGATGGTCGGGACCGGCGCGGCGGAACACGACCGCCGCCGCCTGGCCCAGCAGCAGGGCCGTGCCCGCCTGCATGGGCGGGGTGTTGGCGCGGCCGCGCACGCCGTCCGTGCCGAACAGCCGCCGCGTGATCCCCTTGCCGCGATCCATCGCCGCCTCCTTCGCACTTACCGCCCGGCGATCGCACGCCAGACCAGAAGCGCCTGCACCGTCTCGGCCACGTCATGCACCCGCAGGATTGAGGCTCCGTTTATCGCCGCCCAGAGCGCGGCCGCCAAGCTCCCTGGCATGCGCCGCTTCGGCTCCGCCGCGCCACCGTAGTGACCGATGAACCGCTTGCGCGACGCGCCGACCAGCACCGGCAGGCCGAAGCCCCGAAACACCCCAAGCCGCCGGAGGAGGTCGAGATTCTGCGCCCCGGTCTTGGCGAAGCCGATCCCCGGATCGACGATGATGCGGCCGCGCGCGATCCCGGCCGCCTCCGCGCGCGCGACCCGCTCGGCGAGCTCGTCGTACACGTCGAGCACGACATCGTCATACCCGGCATGCGCATGCATGGTCGCCGGGGTGCCCCGCATGTGCATCAGCACCACCGGGCAGCCGGCGTCCGCGACCACGGAGGTGGCCGCGGGATCGTGGACGAGGCCGCTCACGTCGTTCACGATGCGCGCGCCGGCCGCAAGGGCGGCCTGCATGGTCGCCGCGTTGCGCGTATCGACCGAGACCGGGGCGAGGCGTCCCAGCGCGGCCACGACCGGCACGATCCGGGCGATCTCCTCGGCAGGCGGGATCCTGCTGGCGCCCGGGCGGGTGCTTTCGCCACCGATGTCGAGGATGTCCGCCCCGGCCGCCAGCATGGCCTCACCCGCAGCAACCGCGTCCTCGGGACGCAGCCGGTCGCCGCCGTCGGAGAAGCTGTCGGGGGTGACGTTGATCACGCCCATCACGAGGGGGCGGTCATCCGGCAGCCCGGGCAGGATCGGCGACGGCCGTCGCGCCGCGACAGCAGCGAGATCCGCCCAGGCATCGGGGAGTTCGGTCACCACGCGGTCGAGCACCGGCACCCCACCATTGCGCTCGATCAGCCGAAACCGTCCGCCCGGCAGCGTCTCGACATACCGCCGGGCCAAGGCGGGTCAGGCGTTGGGCTGCGGCTGCGGCCCAAGCGCGCCGGGCGCGCCGCCCGACTTGGGAATACGCCCGGAGGTCGGTACCGAGGCGCGTCGCTGATCCGGCTGCACCGTCTCGTCCGGTGCCTTGCGCACGATCTCCTCGCCGGCGAGCAGCGCCTTGATCTCCTCGCCCGAGAGCGTCTCGTACTCGAGCAAACCCTGGGCGAGGGTGTCGAGATCCTCGCGCCGCTCCGTCAGGATGCGCTTCGCGGTGGTGTAGGCCTCGTCGATGATGCGCTTGATCTCGGCGTCGATCTCGCGCGCCGTCACCTCGGAGACGTTCTTGGACTGGGTGACCGAGTGGCCGAGGAACACCTCCTGGCTGTTGTCACCATAGGCGATCATCCCGAGCTTGTCGGACATGCCCCACTCGGTGACCATCCGGCGCGCCTGGTCGGTCGCCATCTTGATGTCGCCGGCGGCGCCGTTGGAGACGCGGTCGGGGCCGAACACCAGCTCCTCGGCGGCGCGCCCGCCCATCGCCATGGCGAGTTCCTGCAGCAGCTTGGACTTGTGCTTGGAGTAGCGGTCGCCCTCCGGCAGCGACATCACCAGGCCGAGCGCGCGGCCGCGCGGGATGATGGTCGCCTTGTGCACGGGATCGCATTCGGGGAGGGTCAGCGCGGTGAGCGCGTGGCCCGCCTCATGATAGGCGGTCATGCGCTTCTCCTCCTCGCTCATCACGAGGCTGCGGCGCTCGGCCCCCATCAGGACCTTGTCCTTGGCGGACTCGAACTCGGACATGCCGACCACGCGCTTGCCGTTGCGCGCGGCCAGCAGCGCCGCCTCGTTGACGAGGTTGGCGAGATCGGCTCCCGAGAAGCCCGGCGTGCCGCGCGCCAGCACCTTGGGATCGACATCGGCCGCCAGTGGCACCTTGCGCATGTGCACGCGCAGGATCTTCTCGCGCCCGCTCACGTCAGGATTGGGCACCACCACCTGGCGGTCGAACCGGCCAGGACGCAGCAGTGCCGGGTCGAGCACGTCCGGGCGGTTGGTCGCGGCGATCAGGATCACGCCCTCATTCGATTCGAAGCCGTCCATCTCGACCAGCAGTTGGTTCAGCGTCTGCTCGCGCTCGTCGTTGCCGCCGCCGAGGCCCGCGCCGCGGTGACGCCCGACCGCGTCGATCTCGTCGATGAAGATGATGCAGGGCGCGTTCTTCTTGCCCTGCTCGAACATGTCGCGCACGCGCGACGCACCGACGCCGACGAACATCTCGACGAAGTCGGAGCCCGAGATGGTGAAGAACGGCACGTTCGCCTCGCCGGCGATCGCGCGCGCGAGCAGCGTCTTGCCGGTGCCGGGCGGACCCACCAGCAGCACGCCCTTGGGGATCTTGCCGCCCAGGCGCTGGAACTTCTGCGGGTCGCGCAGGAAGTCGACGATTTCCTGGAGTTCGCCCTTGGCCTCGTCGATCCCGGCGACGTCGTCGAAGGTCACGCGGCCCTGCTTCTCGGTCAGCAGCTTCGCGCGCGACTTGCCGAAGCCCATGGCGCGCCCGCCGCCCGACTGCATCTGGCGCATGAAGAAGATCCAGACGCCGATCAGCAACAGCATCGGGAACCAGGACAGCAGGTAGTGGAAGATCGGGTTGACCTCGCTCTCCTCGGGCTTGGCGACCACGCGCACGCCACGCTCGGTCAGCCGCTGCACCACGCCCGAGCCGTCCGGCAGGTAGGTCTGGAAGGTGCGGCCGTCGGTCAGCTGGCCGGTGACGATCCGGCCCTGGATCGTCACGTCGCGCACCTGGCCGTTGTTCACCTCGTTCAGGAAGTCGCTGTAGGCGACCTGGGTCGCCATCGTGCGCTGGCTGGACGGCTGGAACAGATTGAACAGCGCGACCAGCAGGAGCGCGATGATCACCCAGAGGGCGAGGTTGCGGCCGAAGTTGCTCACGCGGGCATTATCCTCTCAGCGGCGCGCCAAGTCGCGCCCCGTGACTGCAAGATGGGATGGCGCCGCCCGGCGCCAATGCCGAACCTCCGGGCACACGAAGCATTGCGGACGCGGAAACCGGCTGCGGGGGCCTGAAGGCCGCGCGCATGGCCCCTCCAGTTCTGGCGGAATGATACCCGATCGCGGGCACGGCGACCAGCGTCGCGCCGTCCCGCAGCGCCGGCAGGGTCGCGAGCACGACGCGGGGCAATCCCCGCGCCTGCCGATCGGCTCGGGCGAGCGCGGCCGCCGCCGCGCCAACCGGGCCGACCGTCAGCCCTGCAGGTGCCTCGACCTGCCAGCGCCCGTCCCAGCAGAGGCGCCCGTCCGACGGCACGGTGGCCGCGGCCGCGACGGCGGCCGGCTCGCGGCAGACCAGCCAGCCGCCGCGGCCGGGCCGGAGCAGGCAGCCCGCGGCCGAACCCGCCCGGCCTGCGCGCAGCCGTGCCAGCAGGCCCACGACCCGCGCCGCGCGCACCGGCTGGGCGTGGCCGCCGACCGCGCGCAACACGGCCGCCAGCGCGGCCGCAGCGGCGGTGTCGGCGGCGGCGGCAAGACGGCCGGCATCGATGCGCGCGCAGCCCTGCGGCAGCAGCACAACCGCCTCGGCGAGCAGGCGGTCTCGAAGTTCCGCCGCCGCCGCGCGCGCCACCGCAGCGGCCAAGGCCACCCCGGCGAGGGCGCGCACACCGACGCCCTCCCCGGTCTGGTCCGCCAGCGCCGCGCGCAGCCGCGCGCGCACCGAGCCGGCCGCGTTCGACGGGTCCTCGATCCAGGGCTGACCCGCCGCCCGCAGCACGTCTCGCAGCGCGCCGGCGCCGAGGCCGAGCAGCGGCCGCACCAGCCGCACGCGGCCCGCCGCGCGCGACGGCGCCATCGCCGCGAGCCCGGCCGCATGCGAGCCGCGCAGCGCCCGCACCAGCACCGTCTCGGCCTGATCGCCACGATGATGCGCGAGCAGCAGGTGGAGGCACCCCGCCTCGGCGGCCGCATCGGCCAGTACGGCGAGGCGTTCGGCGCGCAGCGTCTCGGCCGGGCGCGGACCTGCTGGCGGCAACGCCAGGCGGCGCACCGCGATGCCGCGCGCGGCGAGCCACGACGCGGCGAGCGCGGCTTCGGTCGCGGCGGCCGGCCGCACACCATGGTCGAGCACCAGCGCGAGCACGCGCCCGCCGCGCGCCGCAGCCCACGTGTCGGCCAACTGGGCCAAGGCCAGACTGTCCGGCCCGCCCGAGACGCCGACCGCCAGGGCGGGCCGCGGCTCGAACGGGCCGCAGGCCTCCAGCGCTTCGGCGAACGCGGTCAGCAGCCGTTCCGTGACCGTTCGCGCTCCATCGCCTCGCGCACATCGGCACGCATGTCGGTATGGAAGTCGGAGGCGAGCTGGCGGAACACCTCGCAGGCCGAAGCACGCTCGTTGATCGCGCCGAGCGAGCGGCCGAGGCCGAGCAGGATGTCCTGCCGGCGCGAGCGGTCGGCGACGCGGCTGCGCGCATCGTCATAGGCGAGTGCCGCCTGCATGTGCTCGCCCCGGCCCGACAGGGCCTGGGCGCGGATGTGATAGGCCTCGCCGACGCGCGGGTCGCGCGGGTAGCTGGCGATGAAGGCCTGCGCCTCGCGCTCGGCCGTGCCCCAATCGCGCCGCTGCAAGGCAGCCTGGGCGGCGGTGAGGATCTGCGCCTGGGTGCGCGCCGCGGGGGCCTGGGCGGGCGCGGCGGGCGGGCGCGGCAGGGCGGCCTGCGGCTGGGCCGGCGGCTGGGCAGGCGGCTGAGCCGGCCGCTGCGCCGGCGCGGCGGCCTGGGGCGCGGGCCGGCGCGGGGTGCCGCTCTCCAGCTCCTGGAGGCGGAAATCGGCATCCGCCTGGTTCTTCTCGACCGTCGCCTGGAGCTCGCGCAGCGCGTTCTGCGTCTCGTCGCTGCGCCCGCGCAGCAGCCGGACCTCGGTCTCGAGCGCGGCCACGCGCTCCAGCAGCCGGCTGAGCAGCTCCTGCTGGCCCTCGGCGACCGTGCCGGGACGAGGGGCCACCGGCACCGGCGCGCCGAGCGCCGAGCCGCCGCGCGCCTGCAGCGCCTGGAGATCGCGCCGCAATTCCAGGATCTGGTTCTGCAGCGCGATGCCCTCGCGGCTCTCGATCTGGCCGAGCGCCGGGCCGGCGAACAGCACGAGAAGCGGGATCAGCCTGAGCGTGCGCATGGATCGCTGGACCTTCCTTCCGACAAGCGGCCTCGCCTCGCCGCTTACGGCGCGCGGCACGCCGCCGCAAGCGACGCACGCGCGAGCACCCTGGCCCTTGAACGCCAAGGGGCGGCGCGGGTTGCCGCGCCGCCCCGTCCCCGAGCCCGGAGCCGCGTCAGCGGACCGAGGTGATGGCGACGCGGTTCTGGGCCCACGCCTCCTCGTTCGAGCCGAGCGCGATCGGGCGGTCCTTGCCGAAGCTGATCGTGCTGATCCGCGCCGGCGCCACGCCGAGCGCGACCAGCGTGTCGCGCGCCGAGTCGGCGCGGCGCTGGCCGAGGGCGAGGTTGTATTCGCGCGTGCCGCGCTCGTCGGCATGCCCGGCGATCTGGACGTTCACCGCGCCGTGCTGACCGAGCCAGGCGGCCTGGCGCTCAAGCGTCGGCCGCTGGTCGCCGCGGATGTTGAACCGGTCGAAGTCGAAGAACACCCGGTCGCCGATATTGGCGACCAGGTCCTCCTGCGACCCGGCGCGCGGGCCGGTCGCCTGGCCGGCGCCGGTCGCCGCGCCGGTCTGATCGGGCGTGGACTCGCAGGCGACAACGAAGGCCAGCGCTGCGACGGGGGCCAGCAGCTTCAGTTTCATGAGAGGCGTACCTTCTCCATGGGGGATATGCGGTCCTGCGCGCTACCCGACACCGGACAAGACCGGACGTCGGCGATAGCGTGCCTGTTCGTGTCGGGTCAAGCTCCGGCGGGATTGTGGCGGTTCAGGGGATCAATGGTGACCATGCAGGATCGGACGCGTCCGTTGGGGTGGCGAGCGCCCGCTCGTTGAAGCCGGTGATGTCGATCGAGGCGAGCCGAGCGGAATACCCGCCGCCGCGGGCGTCGCGCGCCGGGGTCTCGCGGAAGAATGCCAGCACACGGCCATTCGGCGCGAAGGTCGGGCCCTCCATCTGGTAGCCTTCCGACAGGATCCGCTCGCCCGAGCCGTCGGGACGCATCACCCCGATCGCGAAGGTGCCACCGGCGATCCGCGTGAAGGCGATCAGGTCGCCGCGCGGCGACCACACCGGCGTGGCGTAGCGGCCGTTGCCGAAGCTGATGCGCCGCACATTCGAGCCATCGGCATTCATCACGTAGAGTTGCTGGTTACCACCGCGGTCGCTGTTGAAGACGATCTGCTGGCTGTCGGGCGAGAAGCACGGCGACACGTCGAGCGAGCCCGTGCTGGTGAGCTGGCGCTCGCGCCGGGTGCGCAGATCGACCAGGTAGATGTTCGCGTTGCCGCCGCGGATCGCCGAGAGCAGCACCGCGTTGCCGTCCGGGCTGAAGCGCGGGCTGAGCGTCATGCCGGGGAAGTTGCCGAGCAGGCTCTGCCGGCCGCTGTCCACCTCGAGCAGATAGACGCGCGGCTCGTTGCGGAAGAACGACATGAATGCGACCTGGTTCACGTTCGGGTGGAAGCGCGGGGTCAGCGCCAGCCACTGCCCGTCGGTCAGGAAGCGGTGGTTCTCGCCGTCCTGATCCATCACTGCGAGCCGCTTGATGCGCCGGTCGCGCGGGCCGCTCTCGGCGACGAACACGATCCGGGTGTCGAAATACCCCTTCTCGCCGAGCAGCCGCTCATAGATCGCGTCCGAGCAGATATGGGCGATGCGACGCCAGTTCGGCACATTGGTGGTGAAGGCCGTGCCCTGGAGCTGATTGCCCGGCAGCACGTCCCAGAGCCGGAACTCGACGCGCAGCCGGTCGCCCTGCTGGTCCACCTTGCCCGTGACCAGGGCCTGGGCACCGATCGCGCGCCAGTCGGCGAAGCGCGGCGTGGCGTCGGGCGCCTCCTGGAGGAAGGCGCGCCGGTCGATCGGCCGGAACAGGCCGCTGCGCGCGAGATTCGCCGTGATCACCTGGGCGATCTGCACCCCGTAGGGCTGGGCGCCGGCGAAATCGGGAATCGCGATCGGCATCGGGTCGGTGCGCGCGCGGGTGATGTCGATCACCGGACCCTGGGCGCGGCCGGTGCCGGGCAGGCCGAAGGCAGCCACGGCAGCAAGTCCGGCCAGCAGGCCGCGCCGGCCAAAGGCGAGCGCCTCCAGCGCCTGATACTGGCGATCGGTCAGCAGTCGGTCGGTCATCGGGACCTCTCGCATCTCGGCCGCGGCTGCGGCCGAAGGTTGCATAGCGCAGGGGACCAACGCGGTCGATGGACGCCCGGTTGCAGCCGCGTGAGGCCGCGGCGGCTCAGCGCACGAGTCCGCGCGCGTTGAAGCGGAACACCGCGGTCTCGACCGTCGGGCGCTTCTCGGGCGGGATCGGCAGCGGGTTGCAGCGCGGGCTGAGCAGGGCGCGCTGCGCCGTCTCATACACCGTGCGCCAGCGAGGATCGCCGGTATTGGTGGCGCCCGTCGGCCGGACCTGCACCACCGAGCCGTCGGGCCGCAGCCGCACCTGGAGCTCGACCACGATCTCCTCGAGCCCCCGCATCCCGGCATCGACGCTCCAGCAGCCCTCGATCAGTTCGCGCAGTCCGTCGATCTCGCCGCGGGTGAGGCCGGGCGTGGGCGCGGTGCCGCCAGGCGCGCCGGGGGTGGGCGGGCGGCCGCCCTGCGGCTGGCGGGGGCGCGGCGGCTCCTGC